>DOCD01000041.1:2846-6201 GCA_003503945.1 Clostridiales bacterium
CGTCAAACAATCGTTCGAGGGTATGATAGAAATTTAATGATTTATCTGGATAATGCGGCTACTTCAAGGCCCGACGCGGAATGCTTCGAAGCCGCGAAAAAATATATTCTGACAGATTATTATAATCCTTCCGCACTCTATGCGGGAGGTTATAATTTGCATCTTGAATTAAAGAAAGCCGGTCGTAACATTTTATCGCTTATTGCCGACGACGAGAATTATTCGATAATTTTCACCTCGTGCGGAACGGAAGCCGATAATCAGGCGATTTTCTGCGGAGGAAGGCGCGGCAACGTGGTTACGACGAAGGGCGAGCACTCCGCGGTCTTTGCCTCGGCGACCGAGCTTGGCAGGCGTGGTATCGAGGTTCGTTTTGCCGAGCTTAATCCGGACGGCAGCGTAGACGTCGATGCACTTTTAAAGCTTGTGGACGAAAAAACTTCGCTGGTTTCGGTTATACACGTAAATAACGAAACGGGGGCGATCAACAATATCGCCAAAATATCCGAAAAGGTAAAAAGTAAAAACCCGCGTACGCTGTTTCACTCGGACGGGGTGCAGGCATTCGGCAAACTGAATTTCAGATTGACCGAAAATATAGATATGTATTCTGTCAGCGCGCATAAAATAGGCGGTATAAAGGGTTGCGGCGCGCTAATTAAGAGAAAAAAACTGATTATTAATCCTTATATTTACGGCGGCGGGCAAGAGCAGAATTTGCGTAGCGGCACTGAAAACGTGTTCGGCATAAAATTTTTCGAGTTGGCTGCGTTGAAGCGTTTTAAAAATTTAGATAAACATTATGCGCAAGTAAATAATCTCAACTCTATTATGCGCGAAAAACTCGATAAACGCTTATTCAAAATAATTTCATCTGTAAATACTTCGCCGTATATACTGACTGTCGCGGCGTACGGCGTGCGCGGCGAAACCATTTTGCACGAGGCGGACGATTTGGGTTTAATTATCGGCACGGGTTCGGCTTGCTCGTCCAATGAAAAAAAGAGGTATTCGCGCGTGATACTCGCCTGCGGCATTTCCGAAGATATGGCGGACGGTATACTGCGAATAAGCTTTTCGCCCGAAAATTCCGTTGAGGAAATCGAGCGCGCCGCGGAAATTTTAAATAATATTGTAGAAAACAGAAGAGAAAAGATGGCTTAAATATGGAAAAAGTAATTATTATAAGATATTCCGAAATGCACTTAAAAGGCAAAAACAGAGGCTGGTTTGAAAGGGTTTTTTCCGTAAATATGGAAAAGAGCCTTAAAGGAATGCGTCATGAAATTCGTCGTTACAGCGGAAGGTATTTAGTCGAAAATTTCGACGAGAACCAGACGGAGAAAATATTTGCCGCTTTAAAAAAGGTTTTCGGTATACATTCGTACAGTGTCGGGCTTAAAACGCCCGCCGATTTGGACAGTATTTTTGCCGCGGCAAACGCCGTTTGCGATAAAAGCGGAACATTCAAGGTAGAGTCGCACCGTGCCGATAAAACTTTTCCGTTGAATTCTATGCAGATAAGCGCGCATATAGGCGGACGGTTGCTCGATAGTAATCCGCAGCTTAAAGTCGACGTACACGACCCGCAGTTTGTTATAAACGTAGACATAAGGGAAAACGGTACGGCGCTCGTATTCAACAAATTTTTTAAGGGCGCCGGCGGCATGCCTGTCGGCACTTCCGGCAAAGGATTACTTCTTATTTCGGGCGGTATTGACAGCCCCGTCGCCGGGCATATGATAGCGAAGCGCGGTATGGAAATAGATTGTATTCACTTTCATAGTTATCCGTATACGAATATGCAGGCGCGGGAAAAGGTGGAGGAGCTTGCGGAAAAACTTTCCGCATACACTTGCGGCACAAAACTTAATATCGTATCCGTTACGCATATTCAGGAAGAAATCCATAAAAAGTGTAACGGCGACTATATGGTGACGCTTTTACGTCGGTTTATGATGCGTATTGCCGAAAGGGTAGCGCTGAAAAGCGGTGCGCAGTGCCTTATTACGGGCGAAAGTCTTGCACAGGTGGCGAGTCAGACGATAGAGGGAATGACTTCGTCAAACAGCGTCGTGCAAAAACTGCCCGTATTAAGACCGCTTTGCGGATTCGATAAGGACGAAATAATCGAAAGAAGCAGAGATATAGGCACGTACGAAACGTCAATCGAGCCGTACGAGGATTGTTGCACCGTATTCTTGCCTAAACACCCCGTCACAAGACCGAAAATGAGCGACGTTTTGGCGGAAGAGGAAAAGCTTGACGTTGAAAAACTTATAGAAGAAGCGTTGTCCACGCTTGAAGTAATAAAAATTTAAAAAGGCGCCTTTAGGCGCTTTTTTTATTGATTGAACCAATCCTTATTGACGATGTCGGGAAGAGGAGTGATTTTTTCGTCCGTGAGATTTACGGTCGGCAATGTGATTTGTTTACCGTAAAACTTATTAGTTCCGTCGTCGTAATACGGAATTACGGTATATGTGTAAACTCCTTTTTCCGGCGAGTCTGTTATTTTATTTTGCCATTTTCCGTCATAAATTGTGACTGTTTTGCTATTGTTTGCGCGATTTATTATAAATGAATAGTACTTCGCGTGACATAATTCAATGCTTACGACCTCATTTGCAACCGTAATCGTCGGTATAGGTATTATAGGAGATGAAAATTTCGAGGATTGAGGGTAGCTTTCCGCGCCCTTTAATACTTTTACCGTTAAAGTGTTTAATTTGGGACAAACGGGGTCTGCAATGATAATTTTGTCGTTTTTTTCGTATTCTTCTCTGTCGATTGTTATAGTCGACGTTCCGCTTAACGTATCTATTGCCATCGGGCGGTGCGAGGAGTACATATTTTCGAGAAGCTTTTTCATAATTTTACAGCAGTCGTTTCCGCCCGTAATTTCGCTGCGCTCGTTGTTTTTGTCCCCCAGCCAGACGGCGACGCAGTGTTCGCTCGTATAGCTTACGGTATAAGCGTCGGTATTACCTTCCGCATTTCCGCACGTGCCCGTTTTAGAAGCAACGTCGAAACTTAAATTTTTCAGTTTTTTGGCTGTTCCGCTTTTTGTTGTTACAAGTAAAATATCGTTTATCAAGGAGCATGTGCCCGCGGAAAACACATTATTTTTTATTGTTTCGGCGCGGTAAATGCTTTTGCCGTCTTTTGTGATAATTTCTTTGATAAAATGTGAAGGGGCGTAGCTTCCGCCGTTTGCAAAAACGGAGTATTTATCGGCAAGTTCTTTTAAGCTCAGTCCGTATTTCATACCGCCTAGCGCGAGCGAAAGGTTTTTTTCGTCGTCGTCGAGCTTTATATCCATTGCCGTAAGATATTTTTCGCAGTTTTTTACGGT
>DOCD01000021.1 GCA_003503945.1 Clostridiales bacterium
CGCCGTAGAGCGCCCGCCGCTGTTTTTTATATTAATAAATTTCCGCATGTCCTAATATATTATACCGTATGGCACAGGAAAGGTTCAAATCGAGGGGCGGGTTTATACTCGCAAGCATAGGCGCGGCGGTGGGGCTGGGGGATTCGCTCCGCTTTCCGGGGCTGTGCGCGAAGTACGGCGGCGGTACGTTTTTAATGATATATATTATCGCGCTGCTTTTAATCGGAATACCCGTTTTAAACGCGGAAATAGCGATAGGCAGAAAGTTTCGCGCGGGCGCGCCCGTGTGTATGGCGAAATTAAACAAAAAAGCCGAGCCCCTCGGCTGGGCTTCGTGCTTCAATTCGTTGGGCGTCGCGGTAATATATGCGGGTATACTCGGCTGGATAATCGCTATGACAATCAAAATAGTTCCGCTTTGCAAGGCCTCGACCTCGATGACTCACGCCGAAACAAGCGGTTATTTTTTTGAAAAAGTGCTCGGGCATGGCGTATCCCCGCTCGTTTTGGTTTGCATACTCGCCGCGTGGGTGCTTATGTATCTCTGTCTGCGCGGCGGGGCGCAGGGGCTTGCAAAGACGGCTAAGTTCACCGTGCTAATCCCCGTAGCGCTGCTCTCGTTCATGGCGGTAAGGGGGCTTTTGTACGCCGACAGCGGCAAGGCGCTCTACGCGCTGTTCGTACCCGATTTCTCGGCGCTGGGCGACGCGGAATTGTGGATAAACGCCGTGGGACAGGTTTTCTTTTCGCTTTCGGTGCTCGTGGGTATAATGCCCGCATACGGCGCGTATCTGCCCGAGGGCACGAACGTGTTCGCCGACAGCGTTATCGTTGCCACGGCGGATTTTCTCGTTTCGATACTCTCTTCCGTGGTTCTGTTCACCACCCTTTACGGCTGCGGGTTGCAGGGGGAAATATGCGAGTCGGGCATAGCCACCGCGTTTATGGTTTACCCCGCCGCGATAACCCTCGTATTCGGTGCGGGGAACACGGTTTTCAACGGCATAGCGGGGGTTTTGTTCTATTTTTCGCTCGCAATGATGGCGTTGCAGTCATCGGTGTCAATGATAGAAGCGGCGGCGAAGCCGCTTTCCGAAAAATTCGGGCTGAACAAAAAAAAGCTTGCGGGCGTAATCTGCGCCGTCGGCGCGGCGATATGCCTCGTGTTCGCAACTTCGGCGGCGCCCGTCGCGCTCGATATTTCCGACCATTACTTGAATTATTTCAATATTCTGCTTTTAGGCGTAATCGAGTGCGCGCTACTCGGCAGGCACGCGAAAAATATAAACCTTGCGGGCGAAATAAACCGCTATACAAAGCGCGCGAAAATGCCCGAAAAGCCGCTCGTTTTCTCGCTGAAATATTTAAGCCCCGTCGCGCTGTCCTGCCTTTTTGCGTGGGGTGTATATCACCTTATCGCCACCGAGGGCGGGCTGTACGGCGGATATCCCGTGTGGGCGCAGCTTGCGTTCGGCTGGCTTATAAGCCTTGCGGTTTTCGCTTCGGGCTTCATAATCTGCGGCGTAGGGAAAAATTTTTTAATAAAAAAGGCTTCCCCTTTGGGGAAGCTCCCGCGATAGCGGGTGATGAGGGCTTTTTAAAATAAGGTAACCTCATCCGTCTGCTATGCAGACACCTTCCCCAAAGGGGAAGGCGAAAAAAGCTTTTTAATACGCTTTCTGCGGGGCGGGAGGGTTGCGTTTTGCACCCGCCCGACTTTCGCGTATCTGGTCTATAAACATCGCTTCCGCCTGCGCGAGCGATTTCGAAAGGCTGTAAGTTTTCGCATGGTGCGCGTAGACCCCGCTCATTCTCGCGCGCTCCTCGTCGTTTTCGTACCAATAGTCTATTTTTTCCGCAAGCGAGCGCGGGTCGTTGTCGTTGAACAGCGAGCGCGGGTCAAGCGCAAATTGCGGCGTTGCGGAAAGCGTGCTGTTTGCGATTACGGGCACGAGCCCGCAAGCGATTGCTTCGATGCAGGCTATCGCCTCTATTTCCACGGTGGCGGCGTGCACGTACAAGTCGCTTTGCTGTAATTTTTCAATCAGCTTGTCTTTGGGCAGGAAGTCGAACGTCACGTCGACGCCCAGCTTCGCCGCCTGCTTTTCAAGCTTAGATTTGCACGCGCCGTTGCCTAAAAGCGTGAGGTGGATATCGTCCTTATGCGCGGACTGCGCTATTGCGGAAATTAACACCTTCTGATTTTTTTCGGGAGCGAGCCTGCCTACCATAACTATTTCGAACTTCTCGTTCGCGTGCTTTTCGGCGGGCGGAACGAAGCTTTTGTCGTATCCGTTGGAAATGACGTACGGCTCGCCCTTGTAGCCGTGCTTTACAAGCTGGTTCGCGATAAACGCGGAGGGGCAGTGTATGCGCGTAAACCTGTCGTAAAAAGTGGTTTTGAGATACGCGTACACAAGATTGTTGAAAAGCCTGCTTTTGCCTAAGTGCGCGTTGTAGGATACGTTTTCGGGCTGAACGTGGAAAGCCGCGGTGGTGGGTATGCCCATTTCGTCGGCGAGGTCCTTGCACTTTTTTTCAAGCTGGAAGGGGAAAATGAAGTGGATTATATCCGCGCCCTCGAAGGCTTTTTTTATTTTCTCGCGGTCGAACTTGCCGAATTTAATCTGATTTTTCGCCGAAACTTCGGAAAGCACGGGCACGTATCTTTCCTCGACGGCGCAATCCTGCTCGCCGTCCGCGCCGACGGCGACTATTTTTACGTTGTGCCCGCGTTCCCTGAGCCCGTCCGCAAATCTGCGCGCGGTCATTACGGAGCCGTTTGTAAGCGTGTCTATTAAATCTATAACAATAACGATATTCATAATTCTTCCTTTTTTTATGATATTATCCTTGTTTTATAAA
>DOCD01000152.1:0-216 GCA_003503945.1 Clostridiales bacterium
TGCGCCGCCCCCGGCGGCAAGTCGGTGCTTCTGGCGGCAAAGTGCAAAAGCGTTACCGCGTGCGAGCTGCATCCTCACAGAGTTGAGCTTATAGAAAGCTATAAAACCAGAATGGGCGTAAATAACGTTACGGCGGCGCAGGCGGATTCCTCCGTGTTCAACCCCGAATACGAAAATTCGTTCGACGGGGTTTTGTGCGACGTGCCCTGTTCGGGT
>DOCD01000152.1:491-873 GCA_003503945.1 Clostridiales bacterium
TTGTGCGACGTGCCCTGTTCGGGTACGGGCGTAATAAACGAAAACCCCGACATAAAATTTTTCCGCAGGGAAGAGAGCGTGGAGGAGCTCAACAAAATCCAGCTTGCCATTCTGGAAAACTGTTCGCGCTACGTAAAGGCGGGCGGCAGGCTGTACTACTCCACGTGCTCGGTTCTGCCCGAGGAAAACGACAGCATAGTTTTCGCGTTTCTTAAAAATCACCCCGAATACAAACTCGAAATTCCCGACTGTGCGCTCGCGCACAGAAAAACTAAATTCGGCTTGCAGTTTTTGCCGCACATTTCTCTCGGCGCAGGCTTCTTTGTAACGCAGTTCACAAAAATTTGATTCAAAAATTTAGCCTTCCCCGAGCGGGGGAAGG
>DOCD01000152.1:1164-1421 GCA_003503945.1 Clostridiales bacterium
GGGGAAGGTGGCTTATTCGTAGCAGAGCGAGAATAAGACGAATGAGGGTGTCGGTTTGCTCAATATGACAAAACATGTGTCGGAAATAAAATGAAAAAGATATTACAGGATTTAAGCTTCGAGGAGCTGGAAAATTTAATACTTTCGCTCGGCGAAAAAAAGTTCCGCACAAAGCAGCTTTACGAGGGGCTTATGCGCGGCAAAAAGATTTCCGAAATCAATATTTCCGCAGAGCTGCGCTCTGAGCTTTTGAAACA
>DOCD01000152.1:1717-4492 GCA_003503945.1 Clostridiales bacterium
GCGCTCTGAGCTTTTGAAAGAGTACGAGGACGGGCCCGTCGCGATTATAAAGACGCTTACTTCCGCGGACGGCACGGAAAAATATCTTTTTTCGCTTGCCGACGGAAACGTAATCGAGGGCGTGTTCATGAAATACAAGTACGGCAACACCCAGTGCGTTTCCACTCAGGTCGGCTGCCGTATGGGCTGTAAGTTCTGCGCGAGCACTTTAGGCGGGCTTGCGCGCAACCTGACTTCGGGGGAAATCCTCTGTCAGGTTCTCGCGGTGAACGCCGCGCACGGCGGCGACGGAAAGGCGCGCGCCGTAACCAACGTCGTACTTATGGGCAGCGGCGAGCCGCTCGATAACTATGATAATACGGTAAAATTCCTCAAAAACGTTTCCGCGGAAGGCGGCATAAATATTTCGCCGAGGAATATTTCTCTTTCGACCTGCGGGATTGTGCCTAAGATATATTCTCTCGCGGACGAGGGGCTGCCCGTAAATTTAACCATTTCACTGCACCAGACCACGGACGAGGGGCGCGCCCGCACAATGCCTATTGCAAAAAAGTATACGATTGCGGAAATTTTAAAGGCGTGCGAATACTACTTCGAAAAGACGGGCAGAAGATATATTTTCGAGTACTCGCTCATAGACGGCGAAAACTGCGAAAAAGCAGACGCCGAGCGGCTTATCGCGCTTTTGAAGGGCAGACCGTGCCACGTAAATTTAATTCGGCTTAACGAGGTAAAGGAACGGAGTTTGAAAGCCGCGACGGACAAAAAGGCGTACGCGTTTGCCGCCATGCTCGAAAAGGGCGGTCTTTCGGCTACCGTTAGGCGCAGTATGGGCAGCGACATCGGCGGCGCCTGCGGGCAGCTAAGGGCAAGTTTTATAGATAAGCAATAAATTGCCTTCCCCTTTGGGGAAGGTGTCTGCGGAGCAGACGGATGAGGTTACATTGTTTTATTAGCCCTCATCAGTTTCGCTAAAGCTCAACAGCTTCCCCTGATGGGAAGCCTATAGAATGACAAATGTAGGAGTAAAAATATGACGACAAAAATAGCGCCTTCGATACTTTCTGCGGATTTTTCGGTAATGGGCGAAACAATCAAAAAGCTCGAAGCGAGCGGTGCGGATTTAATCCACTGCGACGTTATGGACGGAAGCTTTGTCGAGCCGATTACGTTCGGCGGGCAAATGGTTAAAAATATCCGCCCATTAACCAAACTCCCGCTCGACGTGCACCTTATGATAGAGCACCCGAAAACGCAGATTAAATTTTTCGCCGAGGCGGGCGCGGATATAATCACGGTGCACTATAAGGCATGCAAAAAAATTTCGGATACCTATCTTAAAGAAACGCTCGCGCTTATTAAGTCCTACGGGGTAAAGTGCGGGGCGGTAGTAAACCCCGACGTGCCCGTCGAGAATATTTTCCCCGTGTTCCCCTTATGCGATATGGTTTTACTGATGTCAGTGTTCCCCGGCTACGGCGGGCAGAAATATATCCCCGAAGTGACCGAAAAAATCAGAAAGGCGCGGGAATATGCTTTGGCTATCGGTAAGGGCGATATGGATATCGAGGTCGACGGCGGCGTTACTTTGGGCAACGCGAAAGAAATACGCGAAGCGGGCGCAAACGTGCTTGTCGCAGGCTCTACGGTGTTCAATTCGAGCGACTGGGCGCGCACTATATCGGAGTTAAAGAAGTGAAAGGCATACTTTTATTGAACGGCGAACCGTATCCGTACCCTATTGCTACGGAGGGCGCGCTAGTATACTGCTGCGACGGAGCGTATTCCTGGGCGAAGGGCAAAGTGCGTATCGATAAAAACGTGGGCGACTTCGACTCGCTCGACGAGGTGCCCGTGCCCGCGCCCGAAGAAATTTATCCTTCCGAAAAGAATTTCACCGACGGCGAAATCGCGCTTTTCAAGCTTATTTACGCGGGCGTGACCGAGTTGGAAATTTACGGCGGCGGAGGCGGGCGCGAGGACCATTTTATCGGGAATTTGCACCTTTTATACCGCGCGCACGTTTCGGGCGTAAAATGCCGAATGTTCAATAAGGACAGCGTGATTTTCGCGGGGAGCGGCAAAATCGAATTAAACTCTATCCGCGGCAAAACCCTGTCGGTGTTACCTTTCGGCGCGCCGTTGCATATAATGGACAGTAGCGGGCTCAAATACTCTTACCCTGAAGTCATAGGCTACGGCGAATGCCGAGGCATTTCCAACGTGGCAGTAAGCGACAGGGCGTTCGTGGAGGTCGAGGGTGTCGCGCTCGTAATAATAAACGGGGGTGAGGTATGACCATTATCTGCATAAAACCGCCCAGACCCGTGCGGTTTATATTGAGGAAAATCTGCCGCAAATGAGATATATCGATTTACATTGCGATACGCTTTCCGTCGCGTGCGACAGGGGCGTTTCGATAGAGGACGGCAGCTTGCAGGCCGCCACTGAAAAACTTAACAAAAGCAATTGCGCGGCGCAGTGCTTCGCGCTCTTTACCGAGGGCGACGGCGCTGCGCATGCTTTTAAAAACTACCTTTCGTATTATGAAAAGTGCGTTGCGGAAAATAAATTGAAGCCCGTTTTGTGCGCCGACGACTTGCGCGCTTTTTTATCGGGAGGCGGCACGGGCAGCATTTTAACCGTGGAAAACCTCGGGTTTCTGGACGATATCGCCCGCCTCGGCGAATTGCGCGAGGCGGGCGTAAGAATGGCTTCTTTGGTGTGGAACCACGAAAACGCGTACGCTTACCCGAATATGCTCTCTTGCCCTCC
>DOCD01000085.1:0-1881 GCA_003503945.1 Clostridiales bacterium
AGTATGAGCGCAAATTTACCCGTTAAAACTTGTTCAAACTTATAACAGTTTGCCTAAAAGACTACAAGGAAGAAATATGAAAAATTTATTTTCGGACGGAACGGACAAAAGCCCGCAGCGCTCGCTTCTGCGCGCGCTGGGCTGGACTGACGAAGAAATGAATAAGCCGATTGTCGGCATAATCTGCGCCCAGAGTGAAATTATACCGGGGCATATGCACCTCGACGATATAGCGAGTGCCGTTGCCGAGGGAGTTATAGCCGCGGGCGGAAAGCCCGTAATAGTGCCCTCCGTCGGCGTTTGCGACGGGATAGCAATGGGTCACGAGGGTATGCGCTACTCCCTCCCCTCGCGTGAAATAATAGCGGACGGCGCAGAAATAGTCATGCGCGCGCACGCCTTTCAGGCGGCGGTTTTCGTGGGCAACTGCGACAAGATTATCCCCGGTATGCTTATGGCTGCGGCGAGGGTGAATATTCCCTCCGCGTTCGTATCGGGCGGGCCCATGCTCGCGGGCAGAGTCCGCGGGAAAAAGACCTCGCTTTCCACTATGTTCGAGGAAGTTGGCGCGTTCAACGCGGGCAAAGCCGACGAAAGCGAGCTTTACGACTTCGAGTGCAACGCATGCCCCACATGCGGGTCGTGCTCGGGAATGTTCACAGCAAACAGCCTGAACTGTCTTTTGGAGGCGCTCGGTATGGCGCTGCCCGGCAACGGAACGCTGCCTATGGTGTATTCGGGCAGGCTCGCCCTCGCAAAGCGCACGGGCGCGGCTGTAATGAATTTGCTCGAAAAGGGCATACGCCCCTCGGATATAATGACGGAGGCGGCGTTTAAGAACGCGGAAACGGTGGATATGGCGATAGGCGCCTCCACCAACACAGTTTTGCATCTGCCCGCAATCGCGCACGAAGCGGGAATAGACGGCGTGAATATAGATATTATGAACAAAATATCCGAGCGCACGCCCAACCTGTGCCGACTTGCGCCCGCGGGAGAACACTATATTGAGGAGCTCAACGAAGCGGGCGGAATTTCCGCCGTTATGAAAGAGCTTTACGATAACGGACTTATCGATGGCGAGGTAATGACCGTCGGCGGGGTAAAGCTTAAAGAGGTAATTAAAAACGCGAAAATTTGCGATAAGCAAATAATACGCCCCTTTAACAACCCCTACTCCGCGCAGGGCGGACTTAAAATACTTAAAGGCAACCTTGCAAGCGAGGGCTGCGTCGTAAAAAAATCGGCGGTCGCCCCCGAAATGTACAGACATTCGGGCCCCGCGAAGTGCTTCGACAGCGAAGAGCAGGCAATGCTCGCGATTTCCTCCGGGAAAATAGTTAAAGGCGACGTGGTCGTTATCCGCTACGAGGGGCCTAAGGGCGGCCCCGGAATGCGCGAAATGCTTACCCCCACTTCCGCAATCGTCGGCGCGGGGCTGGGCGCGGACGTCGCGCTTATAACCGACGGAAGATTTTCGGGCGCGACGCGCGGCGCGGCGATAGGGCACGTTTGCCCCGAGGCTGCGGCGGGCGGAGTTATCGGCGTGGTGCGCGACGGGGATATTATAGATATCGACATAACGGCGGGCACTATCAACCTGCGCGTAGCGCAAAACGAAATAGAAGAAAGGCTTAAAAGCTTTACGCCACAGCTTAAAAAAGTGAGCGGCTATCTTGAAAGGTATCAAAACTCCGTCACCTCCGCTTCGAAAGGCGCAGTAATAAAATAAACTCACGAAATTGCCGCGCTATTCTGCGCGCGGCAATTTCCGTGAATTTAGGGCGTTGCCCTCTATTTGCGATATTAAGGGCAAACATATTACTAAATCGCAAATATTCACCTACCGAGGCGCAAGTATGCGCAAATTGAGGCGTGCTG
>DOCD01000085.1:2179-2820 GCA_003503945.1 Clostridiales bacterium
ATGCGCAAATTGAGGCGTGCTGCGAAGGGAAACCCTTCTTGCACCGTAAAAAATTATGATAGAGCAAAACGTAAAAAACTTACTTAAAGAAATACCCGAAAAAAATTCGTTCGGCGAAAGGGTTACGCTTGTCGCCGCGGTGAAGTTGCAGACCGCGGAGGACATTAACGCCGCAATCGCCGCGGGCATAACCGATATAGGCGACAACCACGTGCAGGAGTTTAAAGACAAGTACGCGCTTATCGCGGGCAACCCCCGCCGCCACTTTATCGGGCATTTACAGACGAACAAGATAAAATATCTTCTGGGCAAAGTCGATTTATACCACTCGGCAGACCGCCTCGCCCTCGCCGAAGAGCTTTCGAAAAAGGGCGAAAAGGCGGGCGTAACCTCTGACGTACTGTTGCAGATAAACATAGGCGACGAAACGACGAAAGGCGGGTTTGAGTTCGACGAAGCCGAAAGCGCGCTGCGCAAAATAAAGGCGTTGCCCGCGCTCAGGGTAAAGGGGCTAATGGCAATGCTGCCGTTTACCGACGATATCGCGCTTTTGGAAAGGCTTGCAAAGAAAATGCGCCTTTTATACGACAATATGAACGACGGCGCATTTGAGCACTTGTCAATGGGTATGAGCGGCGACT
>DOCD01000085.1:3126-3331 GCA_003503945.1 Clostridiales bacterium
TGTCAATGGGTATGAGCGGCGACTGGAAGCTATGCGTTGCCGCGGGCAGCAATATGATACGCCTTGGCACGTCGATTTTCGGACAAAGGAATTACGCAAAATAAAAAATGACAGGCGCTCGCTTTTAAAAAAAGCGAGCGCCTGTCATTCTGAGCGTAGCCGAAGAAACCCATTATTTTATCGCTTCGCACCGATTAATAGTAAA
>DOCD01000059.1:0-147 GCA_003503945.1 Clostridiales bacterium
ATTACGGCGGCTTCTTTGGGCAGACTTTTGAAGTGCAGGGGGTATAAGGTTGCTTCGCAAAAGCTCGACCCCTATATCAATATCGACCCCGGCACGATGAGCCCCTTCCAGCACGGCGAAGTTTTCGTCACCGACGACGGCGCGGAA
>DOCD01000059.1:445-5836 GCA_003503945.1 Clostridiales bacterium
TTCGTCACCGACGACGGCGCGGAAACCGACCTCGATTTGGGGCATTACGAAAGGTTTATCGACGAAAACTTAAACAAATACTCCAACCTTACCACGGGTAAGGTTTACTGGAATGTTTTAAACAAGGAAAGAAACGGCGAATACCTCGGGCAGACGGTGCAGGTTATCCCGCACGTCACCAACGAGATTAAAACCTTTATTTACAACGTGGGCAAAACCACGGGCGCGGACGTCGTAATTACGGAAATCGGCGGTACTATCGGCGATATCGAAAGTCAGCCGTTCATAGAAGCTATCCGTCAGGTCGCGCGCGAAGTCGGCAGGGATAACTCCTGCTTTATACACGTAACCCTCGTGCCATATATTTCGGGCTCGGAGGAGTTCAAGTCCAAGCCCACGCAGCACTCCGTCAAGGAATTGCAGGGTATGGGCATAAACCCCGATATAATTATGGCGCGCGTAGACGCGCCCATGCCTAAGGAAGTCAAAGAAAAAATTGCAATGTTCTGCAACGTCGAGCCCGAGTGCTGTGTCGAAAATCTTACGCTTCCCGTATTATATCAGTGCCCCATAATGCTCGAAGAGAGCAATTTTTCGGAAATCGTGTGCAAGAGATTGAAGCTCGACCCCAGAGTTATCGACCTTACCGAGTGGAACAAAATGCTCGAAAGGATAGCGGCGCGCGACAAAACGGTGAAAATCGCGCTTTGCGGAAAATACGTTCAGCTTCACGACGCGTACCTGTCAGTCGCGGAGGCTCTGGCGCACGCGGGTTATGAAAACGAGGCTAAGGTGGAAATAAAGTGGGTCGACACCGAAACGACGACCGACGAAAACATAAAGGAACTAATGAAGGGCATCGACGGAATAATCGTCCCCGGCGGCTTCGGCAACAGGGGCACCGAGGGTATGGTTGCGTGCGTAAAATACGCGCGTGAAAACAACGTGCCCTACTTCGGCATATGCCTCGGCATGCAGACCGCGGTAATAGAGTTCGCGAGGAGCGTTTTAGGCTTTGCCGACGCGAATTCTTCCGAATTCGACCCTCATTCCAAGCATTGCGTGATAGACCTTATGCCCGACCAGCACGGCGTTAAAATGGGCGGCACAATGCGTCTCGGCGCGTATCCCTGCACTGTTATAGGCGATATAATGAAGAGGGCTTACGGCGAAGAAAGCGTTTCCGAACGTCACCGCCACAGATACGAATTCAATAACGATTTCAGGAAAGAAATCGAAAAGTCGGGTATGGTAATCGCGGGTACATCCCCCGACGGGCTTTTGGTCGAAGCGGTCGAAATCCCCGCAAACGACTTCTTTATAGGCGTACAGTTCCACCCCGAATTCAAGTCGCGCCCGCAGTCGGCGCACCCCATATTCCGCGAGTTTATCGCGGCGGCGGTGAAGTATTCGAAACACTAATAGAGCCTTCCCCTTTGGGGAAGGTGTCGGCGCCGATAAGGCGCTGACGGATGAGGCTGTAATCACCTCATCAGTCCCTTACGCAAGCTACGGGACAGCTTCCCCGAAGGGGAAGCCTAAAATAATGACTATGAAATTCAATTCTCATTTCAACGATATCAACGAAAGCTATTTGTTTGCCGAAGTCGCGGCGAGGACGCAGACTTTTAGGGCGGCTAATCCCGAAAGCGATATTATAAAGCTCGGCATAGGCGACGTCACGTTGCCGCTTGCACCCGCAGTAATCGCGGCTATGCGTTCGGCAGTTTCCGAAATGTCGGAAAAAGACACTTTCAGGGGCTACGGCCCTTACGAGGGTTATGACTTTTTACGGGAAAGCATACGCGGGTATTACGGCTCGTTCGGCGTTAAAATCGCGGCTGACGAAATTTTCGTCTCCGACGGCGCGAAGTCCGATTTGGGCAATATCCTCGATATTTTTTCCGAAGGCGGAACCTCGCTTATAACCGACCCCGTTTATCCCGTTTACGTCGATACCAACCTTATGGCGGGCAGAAAGGTTATATTCGCGGACGCAACCGAGCAAAACGACTTTTTGCCTGCGCCCGATTACAAGGTTACGGCGGATATAATCTATATCTGTTCGCCCAACAATCCCACTGGGGCGGCGTATACCTTAAAAGGCTTGCAGGAGTGGGTCGACTACGCGAACAAAACGGGCGCGGTCATATTATACGACGCCGCGTACGAAAGCTTTATTTCGGACGGCGGGCTCGCCCGCTCGATATTTCAGATAGAGGGCGCGGAAACCTGCGCAATCGAGTTCTGCTCGTTTTCCAAAACGGCGGGCTTTACTGGCACGCGCTGCGGGTATACCGTTATCCCTAAGGCGCTCGAAAGAGAAGGGCTCAACGCAAACAAGCTCTGGCTGAGGCGTCAGGCGACCAAATTCAACGGCGTATCCTACGTCGTTCAGCGCGGCGCGGAGGCGGTGTTCACCGCGGAAGGGCAAAAACAAATCCGAGAAAATTTAGCCTACTATAAGCGCAACGCGCGCGTTATTGCTGACGGGCTCGACGAGTTGGGTATAAAATATACGGGCGGCAAAAATTCGCCCTATATCTGGCTCAGATGTCCCGACAATGCCGGCAGCTGGCAGTTTTTCGACTTGCTTTTAAACGGCGCGCAGGTTGTCGGAACGCCCGGCGCGGGCTTTGGCAAAAACGGCGAGGGGTATTTCCGCCTTACGGCTTTCGGCAGCCGCGAAGATACCGTGCGCGCCATGCAGAGAATAAAAAAACTATTATAAAAATAATTTTTATGGTGTTTTATTATGGAGTATTACGAGAGGGGAGCGGGCGTACTTTGCCATATATCGTCTTTGCCCGGTAAATACGGGATAGGTTCTCTCGGCGACGAATCGTACGAGTTTGCCCGTCTTTTGAAAAAATCGGGAGTAAAATACTGGCAGATTCTGCCGCTCGTTCAGACGGGTTTCGGCGACAGCCCGTATCAGTCCGTTTGCTGCAATTCGGGCAATCCTTATTTTATCGACCTCGAATCGCTGAAAAGGCAGGGACTTTTGGACGACGAGGAGCTTCAATCGGCGCAAATGCCCGAGGGCGACGTCGACTATGCAACCCTGTACGAAAAGCGCTATAACGTGCTTCGGCTCGCTTATGCAAGGTTTAACGTCAAGGATAAAGAATTTACCGAATTCGTCGACAAGGGCGATTTCGACGACTACGCGCTGTTTATGTCGCTCAAAACGCGTTACGGCGGCAGCTTCGATACCTTCCCCGACGCGTACAAGTACAGGGAGGCTCTCGCGCTGTTGGAATTCCGTCGTTCGGTGTACAAGAGCGATTACCTTTTCTGGCAGTTCGTGCAGTTCATATTCTTCAAACAGTGGCAAAAGCTCAAAGGCTACGTCAACGCCATGGGGATTAAAATTATAGGAGATATCCCGCTGTACGTCGCGTACGATTCGTCCGACGTATGGGCGCACACCAAGCTTTTCAAGCTCAATTACGCGCTGAAACCTACCCTCGTGGCGGGGGTTCCGCCCGATTATTTTTCGGAAACGGGTCAGCTCTGGGGCAATCCGCTTTACGACTGGGAAGCTATGTCGCAGGATAATTTCGACTGGTGGATTAAGCGCATACAGCACGCCTCGGAAATGTACGATATTATCCGCATAGACCATTTCCGCGGAATGGACAGGTATTACGCGATACCCGCGGGCAATAAGGACGCCATCGAGGGCGAGTGGCTCAACGGCCCCGGTATGCGGCTTTTCAACGAGGTAAAGCGCAGGCTCGGCGACGTGGAAATAATCGCGGAGGATTTGGGCGTTATGGACGCGGGGGTTGTGCGCCTTCGCGAAAGGACGGGTTTCCCCGGTATGAAAATTTTGCAGTTTGCATTCGACGGAAACGAGGATAACGACTACCTGCCCGCCAACATAGAGGAAAACTCCGTCGCGTATACGGGCACGCACGACAACGATACGACGCTCGGCTTTCTGAACGGGCTCACCGACAAGGAGTTCGCGCTATTCAAGCCCGCGCTACGTTCCGCGCTCAAAAGCTTAGGGGTTGCGTATCCTTTCATAGACCGTAAGGGCGCGGCGCTCGCCATGAACGCTTGCACGCTCGCAAGTAAAGCGAAAATCGCCGTTCTGCCCGTGCAGGACGTAATGGGGCTCGACGGCTCGGCGCGTATGAATACTCCGTCAACCTCCGTAGATAACTGGAAGTTCAGGCTCAAAGCCTTTCCGCCGCGCAAGGACCTTGCCGTTCTGCGCAAAATGATAGCGGAGTTCAGAAGATAATAAAAACACGGCTTTAAAAATGTTACATTTTTAAAGCCGCGTTTTATTAATTATTTTTCATATATTTCTTTGTATAAAGTAATTACATTTCTGGCGAAAAGCGCATCCTTGGCAAGCGTTTCGTCATTTTTTATGCCCAGTAAATAGTCTGCGCTGACGCCGAAAATTTCTGCGATTCGTTTCAGCTGGTGCAAGTCGGGTTCTTGTTGGTCGCGCTCTATTTTGCTGTAATTGGATTGATTCATAGGTATTAAGTCTGCAACTTGAATTTGCGTCAGGTCTGATTCTTCACGCAGAATTTTAATTTTGTTTCCAAAGGTCATAGCTGTTCTCTATTGTATTTTTAACTTTTTATATTAAAATAATGCCATTTTTTAACTAAAATATTTGACATATATTATAAAATACAATATAATTTAGTTAAAATATAACTAAATTCAAAGGAAAAATTCATATGGCGCTGATAGAATGTTCTAAATGCGGCGGAAAAATAAGCGACAGCGCAAAAATTTGTCCGCACTGCGGGCATAACTTTATTGATGAGGCGACACGAAAGGAGAACGCAAAAGAGTTCGGCAAGCTTTCCGAAAGCGAACAAAAGGCGTTAAGGGGGGAATACGACTCCTTAAATCCCGGATTATCTATGGCGGAAAAAAAGGTTAAAAAGCGTAAAAAGATGTTGCTTGTATTCGCTGTAATTTCCTGGGTTTTAATGATGCCGGCGGTAGTGCTCCTTATGGTTGCGCAATTCCGTATCGACGACATCGAACGCCTGGTGTTCGCAAGGTTAATGCTTGCCGACTTATTCATTATTTTTTTGCTGGCAATAGATTTGGTTGTTTATTACAGTCTAAGGCACGGGCAAAAAAAGATAAATAAAATCTGGTTGAGGGAACTGAAAAGGTTTAAGGTTTGGCTTAATAACGATAAGCAAATGACTTATTCGATATTTTTCTTAACCGATAAAGAAAAAGAAATTTTCAATTCGTTTACGGAGGATATTTGATTTATGGCGCTTATAAAATGCCCTGACTGCGGCAATGAAATTTCGTCCAACGCAAAGCAATGCATTAAATGCGGTTGTCAAATCACGTGCTGCCCCGAATGCCTTACCGTGTATAGCGGAGCCGTCGATG
>DOCD01000059.1:6093-8495 GCA_003503945.1 Clostridiales bacterium
GGTATAGCGGAGCCGTCGATGTATGTAAAGTTTGCGGTTATGAGTTTAAACCGAAATTAAACGAAGAAAAGCTTTCGACAAAAGTTCAGACGGAAAAAATAGAGCAAATGTTCAATGCGGACGTTAAAACAAGTAAAAAGTTTTCGGTTGTTTCGAAAATATTGGAGATTGTAACCGTTGCGGTTATAGGAATAGGAGTATTGCTCTATTCAAACTGGAGCTCGAATAGCAATGATTTGGAAAAGTTAAATCAGATGAAAACTCTATTCGACGGCTTGAAGGTTATTGCAATAATTTCACTTACCGTGTTTATTCTTTCGTTTTCCTTAGATGATTTTGTAATTTATTTTTTGGAGGTGCGGCGCAATAATTGGTTACAGTATCAGAAATTCGATTGTAAAGCTTATATAAAAGAATATAATTCTTGCGGGGCGGAGGAAAAAGACGCGAAAGCTTATCTGTCGTTGCTTAAAAGGTCGGCTTTCATAATAGAAAACCCGAACGAAAAATATTTTTCACTCGCTGAAATAGCTTTACAGGTGGTTTTGTTTTTAATAACGGATATATGTGTCTGTGTATGGTTTACGTCAAATCTGAATAATTTGTATATGGTCAAATTTATCAGTTTAAGCGCGGATTACACCTGGCAGTTCGGACAGGCTTCTTTTATCGCGGCGATAATTTTTCTTGTTTTGGCGATACTTGTAAATATATTCGGAAGTATTCCGCAAGACAACAGATATAAAAAGTGGTGTGCGGAAAACGAAAACTGATTTATACGCGCCTTTGAAGGTTCGGCGAACTTTCAAAGGCGCGTATACTATTTAATCTCGCAATTTTCATTTTTCGAAAATCCTCGTGCAGAGCACTGTCATATCGTCCGATACGCACTTTACGCGCGACTTCGCGCCCGCGAGTATTTTATCGGCGAGGTTCTGCGGGTTCAAGGGCTTTTGCTGCTGTAAAAACTCGTAAAGCTCGGTCGCGGAGGAAAAAGCGGATGTTATGCCGTCGCTCATAAATACGACCATGTCCCCGTTTTTAAGCTGCTCCGAGCAGACGGTTGGTTTCAGATTGTCAAGTATGCCGAGCGGCAGGCTCTGGCTTTCTAACACCTTCATTTCGTTTTCGCGGATAATTACGCCCGCGGGCGAACCTATTTTCACAAAGTCAGCCATACCCGTGTTCAGATTTACGGCGGCTATGTCTATGCACGTAAACCGCTCGTCGCGGTTGAAAGATAAAAGCTTATTTATCGTTTTAAGCACCGTGCCTTCGGGCATTTCGGCGCGGTAAAACGCTTCTATCAGCGAAATGGCGGTGGCGGAAACCTTCCTTGCGTATTCTCCGCTGCCCATTCCGTCGGACAGCGCCATTAAAAAGCTGTGCTCGTTGATTTTTATTACCGAATGTGTATCGCCCGAAACCTTTTCGCCGCTTTTTATTGCATAGGCGACTCCGAACGCGGCGTCCAGCCTCGGCGGCGCGCCGAAAACGTAGCAGCACTTTTCGTTGTCGTAGCTGATTTTATCCTTTAAAAAATATCTGCGTTTGAGCGCGTCGGAAATTATCGCGCCCGCCGCCGCGACGTCCGCTTTTCCGCATATGACCGCGCTTATTTCCATATCCTCGCCGTTCACGTACAGCTCGGGGCAGGAAATCCCGTGCGCGGAAAGCTTTAATTTAAGCGAGTCCTCAAGCCCCGAATACTCGCTGTAAGTTTTGCATAGCTCGACGGCGCAGTTTTTCATAACCTCCGCAACGCCGTGCGCCTGATCGGCGAGCAGTATGCGCCCGCTTTTCGCGTTTTCGGCTTCGGTCATAAACCTGCGGTAGTCGGCGAGCAGTTTATTGAGTCTTACGAGCACGTCGGTGGGGTTGGAGCAGTTCACGGTTATTTCGGAGGGGAGGTCGATAAGGTTTACTTTTCCCTTCATGCACCCGTTGTCTATAAGCTTTTTAAAGCCCGAATAAACTTCCGTCACCGAGCATTTTTTTGCGTGTTCGCAGCTTTTACAGCATTTTTCTTTTAATTCGTCAAGCATTCTTTCGCGAGACGCGGCGTCGTTTACGTTGTCGTCGAGCGAGTTGAACGCGCACTCGATTTCGCGGAACACCTCGGATATGCGGTACAGCTTTTCACCCGTGCGGCGTCGGTTTCTTTCCACGGCGGTGTCGGATAACACGTTCGTTACGTTCAGTCTGTTTTTAAGCCCGTAATAATATTTGTCGGAGGGAATCGACGGGGCGAAACAGGTGCAGAATAACAGCAGCGCGCGGAACACTATTAAAACTACGGCGCAGTCGAAGCCGCCCGTAAAATATGCGTATGCGGCGGTGAGCGCGGCTGAAATCACGCTCGGGGCGACCCTTCCCGCTCCCGCGAATAAGAGGGCGGCGGT
>DOCD01000059.1:8743-11057 GCA_003503945.1 Clostridiales bacterium
CGGGCGGCGGTGGAAAGCACCACGCAAGCCGTAAGAAAGTCGGGCGAGAGCGCGGCGACGGAGGGAGGCACTGCGATTATCAGCGCGGCTATGAGCGCGGAGGGGCTCTTCGTCAGCCGCACGAAAAACACTATCAGTCCCGCCGCGGCGGCAGTGTATACAAATTGCCCCGTGACGTTGAAAAAGCCCGTACCGAACACAACGAACGTGACGGCGCAGCACACGAGCTCGTCCTCTTTGAGTCTGCAACGCATAACTCTGTAAATGAGCGCATAAACCGTTTTGAAGCAGAAAAACGCGAAAACAATCACCGTTACCGCCGCAATGGCTTTAAGCGCGTATTCGTTGTCGATAAACGCAAATTCGTTCGTTCCGTTCCATTTGGAAAAAGCTATGTAGGGCGCGAGCGCAATTGCAAGGTACGCCGCGGCTTCGATGCGTATTTTTCGTTTGGTTCTGCGGTAAATTAGTGTTACGAGGCACAAAAACGCCCCCTCGAACAGGCTCAAAAGGCTTGTTACGAGGTTTAAATTTACAATAGTCGCAAGTACGTATATAATGGGAGTGACGACGAGGTTCGTGCCGCAGAGTAGCATTGCAAAGTACAGCCCCGCCGAAAGGGGCACGCCTTCCACGGCCTTGTTCATAAACATGGTTGCCGCTGCGTATAGGATATATAGAATTACGCTTTTTACGCTTATTTTTAATTTCATAAGCTTTATTTTACAGTTCAAACAGTGAAAAAATTTGTCTTATAACAAATAAAAATGTAAAATATTACATAATTTAAAATCACGGCTATGCGGCATAATAATATTGTTAAATTAATTATTTGCACTTTAATGATTGACTTATTGCAAGTAATCGTGTAGAATTATATAGTAAAAACTGGAAATTTTCGGAGGCATAATGGAAGATAACGAAATCGAAGAGGGCGGCATATCCCTCGGTGATATTTTCCGTACAATATTTTCACAAAAATGGCTCGCGCTCATAGTTGCCGTCGCGGTGGCGGTGATAGGCGTCGTCGGGCTGTATTTTATGAACAAACCCAAACAGGAATACGTGGTGTCGTTCGTAATGAAGCTTCCCGGCTCGACCGACTCGCCCGATTCGTATACCTATCCCGACGGAACGCGTTTCCACTTTACCGATTTGATGTCTTCGAAAAATCTTCAAAAAGTCAAGGCGGAAAGTCAGGATTACGCCGATATCGACGTGGATAAAATGGTCAAAAACGGCGATATTTCGATAAAGCGCGAAACTCTGGAAGTTATCGCCGATTCGAAGATATACGAAATCAATTATACGTTGAGCGCCAAGGCAAGCTATTTTAAAAACTCGGATATTGCGCGCAACTTTATGATAGCGCTGACCGAGCTCCCCGCCGAGCACCTAAAAGAGATGGAAATCGATTACGACACCTATCTTTCGGCTTCCGCCAAGGCGATAACCTACGATACTCAGCTTTCGTATTTGCAGAATCAGGTAAATTATATAAGCTCGCTTTACAATTCGTTTATAGGCAGCTATAACGGCAGCTTCGTCGTAAAGGACGGCAAAACGCTCAGCTCGTACAAGGCGGATATAGACGTATTCATTTCAAACAACAGGGCGGCTCAGCTTAAAAACGAAGCGCTTGAAAATAAGTATATTAAGGATGGCGAGAAAGGGCAAGCAGCTTTAAGTGAGTATAACAGTCAAGCGTTTGAGTTAAAAAGACAACTTGAAGTTGCAGAGAATGTATATAATGAATTGAAAGCTTTATTGGAAAAGACGAACCCTTCAGCTGTATTTGATAATCCACAAATTTTAGAGCAACAAAGGACGATACAAGATTTAAAACAAAAACAAAAAGATGTAAACGGTTATATTAATGAGCATAAGTTTGATTCAAGTTTTGATGAATCTGTTTCAGCTCTTGAGAATGAAATAAGAAATTTTACATCCGAATTTATAGATGTTGCTTCGATAGTTTACAGCACGGCGTCGACGGTAAGCTTTGCAAACTCCACGATTATCACTACGGAAGGCGGTATGAGCATTATGATGTCGGCGGCAATCAGCATTGTCGCAGCGATAATAATCGCGGCAATCGTCGCCTATATCGTCGGTTGGAGCAAGCAGAAAAAGTCCGCTCCCGTAAAAGCTTCCGCACCCGCCTATTTCGAGGCTGCCGAGGCGCAGGCGGTAGTAACCGAAGATAAGCCTGAAGAAAAAGAAGATAAAGAATAAATAAAAAAGCGTAATCGCCCGAACCGAAGGGTTCGGGCGATTTTCATTTTTTCAATCTTGACAACGTCTACCCCGTATG
>DOCD01000111.1 GCA_003503945.1 Clostridiales bacterium
TTATGATGCCCGAGCTTGACGGCTTCGGGCTTGCGGCAAAGGTGCGCGAAAGCGACAAGCAAATTCCCATACTGTTTATGACCGCGCTCGACGACAAGCCTTCGAAACAGCTCGGCTATAAAATAGGTATAGACGATTACGTGGTTAAGCCCTTCGACTGCGACCTTTTGATGCTGCGCGTGGGGGCGCTTCTGCGCAGGGCGAATATAGAGCGCAGCCGCGAGCTCGTCGCAGGGAATTTGCGTATGAACAAGGACGAGCATACCGCATACGTCGACGGCGAAGAATTAAATCTAACCGTAAGGGAATTCGATTTACTGTTCAAACTGCTATCTTTCCCCAAAAGGACGTTTACCCGTTCGCAGCTTATGGACGAATTCTGGGATTACGACAGCTCCGCGACGTCGCGCACGGTGGACGTGTATATCGTAAAGCTGCGTGAAAAGACGGCGGCTTGCAACGGCTTCGAAATCGTAACCGTGCACGGGCTCGGCTACAAGGCGGTATTGAAATGAAAAAGCGCAGAAACGGACTGAATAATTTTATAGGCGCGGTGATTTTCTTTCTTACCATAACAATCGTGGTAATGAGCGCGGTACTCATTTTTTCCGCGGTCGAGCAAAGCGGAAACAAGACGACTATTGCGCTGGTTATGTTTGCCGTTATCGTATTTCTTGCCGCGGTTTGTACGGTTGTGGACTGGCTGCGCAGAAAAATAACGGTCGACCGCCCCGTGCAGAAAATTTTAGAAGCGACGGATAAGATTGCGTCGGGCGATTTTTCCGTAAGGCTGGATATACGCCACCCCGTAAACAGGTACGACGAATACGACTGTATAATGGAAAATTTCAATAAAATGGCGGCTGAGCTTTCCCGCACGGAGGTTTTGCATACCGATTTCATATCCAACGTATCCCACGAAATCAAGACGCCGCTTGCGATTATCCAGAATTATGCCGCGTCGTTGCAGAATAAAAATCTTGACGATCGGACGAGAGAAAAATACGCGCAAACGCTTGTCGGTGCGTCCAAAAGGCTTACGGCGCTCATAACCAACATACTGAAACTGAATAAGCTTGAAAATCAGGAGATAAAGCCCGAATACGAAACCGTAAATCTTACGGAGACCCTTGCCGAAACCGTACTCGGATTTGAAGAACTTATAGAAAATAAGGGGCTTGAACTCGAATGCGACTTCGACGAGGACGTAATTATTTTTTCCTCGCCTTCCTATCTCGAAACAGTCTGGAATAATTTACTTTCAAATGCGGTTAAGTTTACTGAAAAAGGCAAAATAAGCGTATCGCTGAAGAAAGAAAAGGGGCAGGCGGTTGTAAAGGTTTCGGATACGGGCTGCGGCATTTCTTCGGAAACGGGGAAGCATATCTTTGAAAAATTTTATCAGGGCGACACTTCGCATTCGCAGGAGGGCAACGGGTTAGGGCTTGCGCTCGTAAAGAAGGTAATAGATTTTACGGGCGGAACGATAGCCGTAAACAGCGAACTCGGTAAAGGCACGACTTTTACAATTACGCTTCAGTCGGGGGAATGATTAATATGTTCAAAAAGTTAATCGGCTGGCTAAAACGTCCGCACGGTTGGGCGCTTATCCCGTTTTATATGTTTACGGCTGCCTGTATCGCGGGCGCCATTGTTTTCAGTATAATCGGGCAGGATAAAAGTTACGGCTTCGTCGCGTATATCTTTTATGCGCTGGCGGCAATAACGCTGGGTTATTCGGTTTACACAATCGTAATATACGTGCCTTCGGCGAAGCGCAAGGTTAAGGAAAAGTTAAAGTCGTATAAATTTACCGCCAACGTTCTGGAGGACTACGACTTTAAAACTACGGTGTTCGCGCTGCTGTCTTTCGTGTTTACCGTGGCGTTTGCGGTGATGAACCTTGTCAGCGCAATCCGTTACAGGCTTATATGGTACGGCGCAATTTCCGCGTATTATTTTTGCCTGATACTGTTCCGCGGCGGAGTTTTGTTTGCAAACAGCAAGTGCGCCAAAAAGTTCGGCGGCGACGCGGAAAAATACGAAAAGTGCAAATGGCAGATTTATCTTGCAAGCGGAGCGCTCCTTATCGTGCTTGAATTTGCAATGGTGGGCGCGGTTACGCAGATGATGTTATCCGAACGCCCTGCGCAAAGCGGCGAAATTATGGCTATTTCCAACGCCGCATATACGTTTTACAAGATAATAATGGCGGTTTACAACTTAATAAAAGCCCGTAAGCTGAAAAATCCCGTCACGCAGTCGCTGCGCAACCTCAACTTTGCCGACGCGTGTATGTCCGTGGTATCGCTGACGGTTCTTTTGATTTCCACGTTCAACGACGACGATACGGCAATGGCGGTGCATTATATGAAGTATTCCGTCGGGTTCTTCGTCTGCGCGTGGATAATAGCTATTGCCGCGTTTATGATTATAAGGGCCAACAAAAAAATAACCTCTTTAAAGGAAGAACATACAAATGAGCAAGGAAGACAAATTTGATTACGTCTATTCCGCGCCGACCGAAAACGAAAGACGTGAAATAGAGAGCATCAGGAAGCAGTATATGCCGACGCAACAGAAAGAGGATAAGCTCGAAACTTTGCGTAAACTGAATAATCGCGTTACTCAACCGCCGATGATTTTCGGGCTTACGACTGGGATTATCGGCACGCTTGTTATGGGGCTGGGGATAACAATGGTGCTTGAATGGAGTGTGATTGTTTGGGGCGTTATCGTCGGCTTAGCCGGCATTGCGATTATTTCAATAGCGTATCCCGTTTACAGGGCTGTATTAAAACGCAATAAGAAAAAGTACGGGCAACAGATAATAGAGCTTTCAAACCAACTTCTCAACACAGAAGATATAAATAGAAGAGAAAGATGAGACAGGTTAAAATCTCATCTTTCTTTTTTACTGTACTTTATAATTTGGGCGTACGCAGTAAGTGCATTAAGATTTCCTGCGTTTGATTATTATTACCGCAGCGGCGGCGGCGCCTGCAACTACGGCTACGCCGATTGCAACGCACGTGATAATTACAGCCGTTTTGTTGCCTTTGGGCGTATCCTGAGGTTGGTCACCCGTGTTGTCACCCGTGTTGTCACCCGTGTTGTCACCCGAATTGTCGCCCGTGTTGTCGCCCGAATTGTCACCTGTGTTGTCGCCCGTGTTGTCACCCGTATTCGTGTTTTTGGTGGCATCCTCGTATATATTGACCATAGATACGGTCGAGAAAATGCCGTATGTATCCATTTCGATTTTTACATACTGCCCGTATATGCTTTCGTTGAAAGTAATTGTTTTCAAATCGTCGGCTGCTTCGAGGTTTTGCAACAAAGCGACCTGCGTCCAGTTTTCTCCGTCTTCGCTTACGGATACTTTGATGTTTTTGGCAAATATGTTTATGTTCGGATTGTATTGATACTGAACCAAATCCAACCCCGAAACGTACTTGGGGGTATCGATTTTTATAATCAGATAGGGGTTGTTGCCCGAAGTCAGTATATTTTGTGTATAGTCGGTGTGCCAGTAGGTGTTAATGTTTCCGTCTATGGCGTTTACGGCATAGTTCGGCCTTTTGGGGTCGTTGGACTGGCTCGAAAAGCCTTCTACCGTCAAATGCGATACCGAAACGTATTTTCTCGTGTCGCTGTCCTTGTCTTTGGTGAATTCAAAGCTTTTTACGTCGCTCGGCGGATTATCTCCCGAAGCTTTTATCCTTACTTCCACGGTTTTGTCGCCCGAGCAATCGGGCGCCGCTTCCGAGTAGGAGGTCCAGTTTTCGGCGCCGGAGTATTTCCACTCGTATCTTTCGTCAATCCCAAGTATTTTATTCTCGTTGTCGTTCGCGTACAGGGTATTCGGTACGGCGGGCTTCGACGAAATGTCTATTTTGAAATAGTTTTCTTCCTTGTCGGGTATGCCCACGATAAGGATGTAAATATCGTTTTCTTCCGTAACATTGGCGAGCTCCGCCGCAGTCAGCTTGTGCACGTGCGGTTCTTCGGCAGTGAACGACACTTCCTTCCAGGTTTTTTTGTTATTGAGGCTGTATTTCCAGCGTATTCCCGCATTGTCGAAACGCTCTGCCCAGACGATGGCTCCCGCATTTTCTCCGTCGAAGGAGAAATCGGCAATCGCTGTATCGGCGTCGCCTAAAAGGAACAGCGCTTCGACCCTTGCCACGGCAGGCTGCAGGGTTTTATCGGTTGCGGTGTTGGGAAGCACGCTCGAAGCGGTCAGCGCCTTATTCTTCAATACGGTAAATTGATATATCGATTCCGTGCTGTCGAGCAGCGGCTCTATTACGCCGAGCAGGTCAATCATAGGCAGAGGATATCCCACCATGGTATCGGTTATCCGTTTGATAAGCCCGATATATTTATCCTGCGCAACATTTTTTGCCTCGTACGTTTTGATAAGCCCGTACCATGCGTCAAGGTTGATAGGCTGAATGCTCAAAGCCTTTTCGTACAGCTCTTCCTGTTTGGTCGTATCGCCTTCGAAAACCTTTGCAAGCATTACGTATTCTTCGGCTTTTACGTACTTGTCGTAGTCGTTCAACGCGTCCTGTGCAAGGTTGAAGTAAACTATGGTAGCGTGCGTTCTCTGCCAGCGCTCGTTGCCCCAGCCGAGCAAGTGCCTTTCGTTCTTTGTCGAAAGCGTCCAGCCGCTCACGTCGTTGTCGATTCTCCATAATCCCTTGCCGTCCGTATTTTTTGAGTAGTAAAGCATTGCGGCGTGACCCGGCTGACCTATAACGGTGCAGGGAATACCTCTTACACCCCTGATATTTGTGCCGCTCTTGGAAATACCGCCGCACACACAGCCCGTTCCGAATTTATTACGGAAATTCATCCAGACCTTTTGCAGCTTATCGCTTTCCGTTCCCCTCGAAACCTGCAACGTATAAGTTTCGTTATCCACACCGCCGGGGATAGTGTAGCTCGTATCCCACATACCGATTTTTTGCTCCGGATTTTCTCTGTCGTCTACGGCGAAAAGCTCGTTGAAATAGTCTTTGTTTTCCTCCGAGTAGAAAACGGGGTTATTGTAGTTGGGGTCGGTATACGCTATGTACGGGTGAGGGGTATGCAGCCCGCCGACGCTTTTCGGAGCGGCGTTTATTTTCGTCTGAACGTAGTCGTTCAACCAGATAATCGATTCGTCGTCGATAATGTTGTACATAATCCAACGCATTTCTTCAACGTTTAAACTTCCGAATAAGTTCTGCGTTTCGAAATCAGGCGTTCCGTCTTCTTTTGTCGTGGCGATGAAACGTCCCGTAGTATATAAATATCTGTATATCGCGTAACGTCTTAAGGGGTCGGATTGATTTTCGACTCTGTTTTTCTGCAACCATGAGCCGACCTCGACGTCGTGCGTCAGGGCGATTGAGAACATCATCGTTCTGTACAGCTCGCCGTACGTTCGGTCGGGTTTCCATGTGTTATGCAGAAGCTCGGTATTATTAAGGTCGGATTTATAATTTCTGTACAGGTTTGACAACACCGTTAAGGAATTGTAATAATTTCCGTATCCGGGCGCACCGCCTATCATAAATTCCCTTAAAGCGTCCAAATCGTTCAAAAGCCAGTTTAAAAGCGCTTTGTTGTCCTCGCTTTCGCTTGTGAATCTTTTTAATGCGTATTGCCCGACCCTTCTTACGAACTCTCTTTGAAGCACCAACGATTCCAGCTCTCTATCGTTTTCGAGGTCGGTGGAGTTTTTGGCCTTAATGAGTTCGTCGTAATAATCTGTCGATTGAACGGTGTCGTCGCCCGAGGGGGAGTTTGTCAGTTTTGCGTCCGCCCATACCGCATAGTCGCCGCGGTCGACGCCGTTCGGGTCGACGTGCAGCCTGAGATATTTTGCTCCGCTTATATCCACCGACAAAAATTCCGCTTCGGCGCCTATCGTAAGAACGTTGGGGTTTTCAGCCGTTTGCAGCGTCCAGTTCGTTTTGTCGTTCGACGTATAGACGAAGAATTTTACGCCGTTGCTGTTTTTGGTAATCGTTTTATCCAGACCGACGTAAGCGGTAAAATACCGGTATCCGCAATTTTCGATATTGTAATAAACGTTTGCCGTGGCATGCGTAAACATACCCTTGTCGAAATTGTACCAGGCGCCTTCGATTTTTACGGATATTTTCGTGTTGTTTACCGTAGTATCCTTCAAAATCCTGCCTTGCGGATAGTTCGAGTCGACCCAGCCCGCTTTCGATTCGGGCTCGTAATCCATATCCGACAGATATCGGCACTCCGGCTGACCGGCAGCGGCTAACGCCGACAAATTACCGAAATTTTGCAGCGCAACGCCCGTTATAAGGCTTGCGAAAACAATAAAAGCAGTTAAAATACATATTATTTGCTTTTTTATGCCATTTAACATATAAAACCTCCCAATTTAAAGATTGCATCGTATTATATCATATTTCCGTCGTAAAAACAAGTACAACGAAGAGGTTAATTTGCTCAGTATTATAAATTAAACAATTTTTCCTTTTTTTTGAATAAACTAATCGGGAGGTGAATTTATGTTTAATTATAATAATCAAAACGGAAATTATATGTGAAACGTCCCCAACGTGGGCTTATTGTATTACCTTGCGCCCTATCAGAAAGAGTTTGTCGAGCAGGGGCTGAACGAATTCAACGACAGGCTGAACAAAAAGTAGTTGTAAAAAGCGCGCTTTCGGGGTATTTGTTATAGAGATTTCCTTGTGGGCAAAGAAATAGCGCACTATACTTCGCAAGCGAAGATAGTGCGCTATTTCTTTGCCC
>DOCD01000171.1:0-1044 GCA_003503945.1 Clostridiales bacterium
TTCTGCTCGCGTGAAATGTTCACTGCGTGAACGTTAAGGTAAAATAATATAAATTTATACCGCAACGCGCCGTAGGCGCATTTCACGTTGCTGTCAGGCAACATTTAACTGCGAAGCAATTTAACGCACCGCAGGTGCATTTAACTCTACGTAAACGTTTGCATAAACAAAACGTCTGAAAATTTATTTAAAAGGAGAATTTCAATTGATTACTGTAAGAAACGCCGACGCGGCGTTAAAGGACTATTATCTCGACGCCGTTTCGGCGCAACTCAACGAGGGGATTTCACCCTTCTTCGCGGCGATAGAAAAGAACGCCGACAACGTGTACGGCAAGGACGTCAAGCTCGCCGTGGTGCGCGGCTATTCGGGCAACGTGATGGCGGGCGCGGAGGACGGAGGTCTGCCCGACCCGTATAAAAACAGATACGCGGACATAACCGTGCCCCTCAAAAACCTCTACGGCACGATAGAAATAAGCGACAAAGCCATACGCGCCTCGCGCGAATCCTCGGGGGCGTTCGTGAACCTTCTCAACGCGGAAATGGACGGGCTCGTCATGAGCGCTAAGCAGAACTTTCAGCGTATGCTTTTCGGCGACGGCTCGGGCAAGCTTTTCAAGATTAAGAGCAAGGTTTCCGACACCGTATACAAGGTTGACTGCGCGAAGCAGTATTTTGCGGGTATGCAAATCGATATCTACACCGTGCTCGGCTCAATTTGCGAGGGCGGCAACGGCGTGTGTATCGATTCGGTAAACGTCAAGGACGGCAGCATAACGCTTGCAACCGCGATAACCGACCTCATTACGGGCGGCACGGCGTACGTGCACGGCTCGAAGGATAACGAGCTTACGGGCCTCGGCGCGATTTTCGACGCGACCTCGCTTTACGGCTATACCAAAACCGCCGACCCGTATTTCGCGCCCTACAAGATAGACGCGGACGGAAAGCTTTCCGAAACGCTTTTAAGCGACGTAATGGACTATATGGAGGAAAACTTCAACAGCAAGATAAACGCGGTGCTCTGCTCGTACAAGACCCG
>DOCD01000171.1:1330-8176 GCA_003503945.1 Clostridiales bacterium
ACCCGCAAAAAGATTGCCGCACTGCTCGACGCGAACAGGCGCGTGGTCAACACGACCGACGCGCACACGGGCTACGGGTCTGTCACGGTGAACGACGTGCCCGTATACGCCGACAAGTTCTGCCCCGACGACAGAATACTCTTCCTGAACACCGAGGATTTTTCGCTGTATCAGCTCTGCGATTGGGAGTGGCTCGAGGACGAGGACGGCAAAATTTTAAAACAGATTGCGGGCAAGGCGGCGTATTCGGCTACGCTCGTTAAGTACGCCGAGCTCGTGTGCCGCAAGCCTTGCGGACAGGCTATGCTGTATAACTTCGAAGCCGCGGCGTCCTCTTCGGGACAGGGCTCGTCGGGTACGGGAGGAAGTCAGACGAATGAAGGTTAAAGAGGTCGTAATTTCCGCGCTCAACATTCTCGGGCGGGGCGACCTCGCGGGGGAGCTTTCGGGCGGAAACGCGCCCGAGGGCGAGGGCGCGGAAATAGTCGATACCCTGTTATACTGCTATAACGCGGTGGAGGACGAGCTGGCACGCAAGTACGTGCCGCTCGTTTACAGGGAAAATATGCGCTCGCCCGAGGGGGAATACTTTTACGTGGCTTTCACCCATTCGCCCGTGCGGATAAAGAGCGTTTCAGTCGACGGAAAGGAGGCGGAGTATAAGCTGTACCCGCAATATATGCGGGTGAACGCCAAAAGGATAGACGTTGAGTACGAATATGCGCCTTCGAGAAAAAAGCTCGATTCGAACAGCGATTATTCGCTGGAAGTGGGCGAATATCTCATGGCTTTGGGCGTCGCCGCGGAATATTGCCTCATAAACGGCGAAGTCGAAGCTTCCAAGGCGTGGGAAGAAAAGTACCGCCGCGAAATCGACTGCGTGCAGAATAAGCTGCCCGTATGCGGGCATATTCCCCCGCGGAGGTGGGTATGAGCTTCAAAAAATCCGCCGATGTATTAAAATACGGCAAAATATATGTTCAGTGCCGCATATGCGGCGGCGAGCTTATTCCCGCGGGCGGGTTTTCGAAAATAGGCGAGGCGCTTTCCTTCACCCCCGTATGCGTAGCGCGTGCGGAGGGCATAAACAGATTTTTCGCCTTTGACGGGCAGAGCGTATACGTATCCGCGGACGGCAAAAGCTTTTCTTACCTCAACGCGCTTGCAGGCGACAGCCCGTTCGTTGTAGAGGAAATAGAAAACGGCGTTGCCCGAGCCGCGGCGATATGCGGCAAAAACGCTGTCTTTCACAACGGCTCATCGTTTGTATGCAAGGAGTACGGCGCGAACCTCAAATTCGGCGTTATGCACTCGGGCAGACTGTTCGGCGTCGATTTTGACGACGGGCTCGTGCTGCGCTGGTCGGGCGCTGGCGGGGTGTGCGATTGGGCGCAGGGCGTGCAGGCGAGCGGGTACGTAAAGCTCGACCCCGAGCGCGGCGAAATTATCGGCTTATGCAGGCTCGGCGCAAAGCTTATAGCGGTGCGCCGCTTCGGGCTCACCGTGCTGTCGGCTTACGGTAACTGCGAGAATTTCCGCGTCGAAGCCGCCGACGCGGACTGCGACGAAATTTACAAGGGTACGGCGTGCAACGCGGGCGGCAGGCTTATATTCTGTTCGGCTTCGGGGCTCAAATACTTCGACGGGGAAGCGATTAATTCGCTCGGGCACCCGCTTTCGGACGACGTGTACGAGCCCGAAAGCGCGCAAGTCTATGGGGATAGGTATTATCTGATTTGCAAGAGTCGCTATAAGGGCGGCAAGGTCGTGCTGTGCGTGGGCGGAGAGGGGGAAAGCTTTCTTGCGGACGTTGCCGCGGGCAAGCTGTGCGCGGCGGACGGGCTGTACGCCTACTGCGCCGACGGGGTGTATAAGTTCGGCTCCGCGGGGTACGAGCTGTATGCTGACGGGGTGAGCTTCGGCACGGGCGGCTTAAAGACGGTGACCGAGGTTTTTATCGACGGCGTAGCGAATATCGAAATAGGCAACGGCAGGGTGACGCGCGCGTTTTCAGACGCAAGCGGGAAAATCCGCCCGAGGCTACGCGGAAAAAGCTTTAACTTCCGCATAACGGGCGACAAGGCTGTTCGGGGGATTACCGCCGTCGCGGAGGTGATGAATGAACTTTGACGTAATTGAAATTTCCGAAGAGCAGCTCAAAGGTCTTTCGGTTGTGCAGATGAAAATGCTTCGCACCGCCCAGCAGAAAAAGGATTCGCTTTACCGCAAGGCGGAGGACGACCTCGAAGTGTTCCGCGTGCTGTTCCTTTCGGCGGGTATGAAAAACTCGAACCTGTACGAGGATAAAAAGGCGGAGCTGTATTCGGACAGGGATTACGAAACGGCGGTGCTCGCGGACAACCTCATTTACAATTTGAGCCTGAACGAGCCGTCGGGCGGCGGCGATACGGGAGATACGGGCGGCGACGAGCAGGCGGGATACATAGTGGATTACTCTTTAACGTACAACGAGAGGTACGTGATAGTGCGCGACTACTACCTCGCCATACCCGACTCCGCCGAGCGCATGGCGCTGTATACCGCCGACGACGTGGCTAAGCGCTATCTTTCGGGTTATTACACAACTTTATACAACGTGCTGGCTACATACAGTAAATAGTGCGTTAAAGCGGGGGCGCGGCGGTTGCCGCGCCCTTAAAACGCTTTACAAACAAATTACGTTTTGTTATAATTTGAATTATGAAAACGGCCGACGACTGGCAGGACTACGAAATCCTCGCCACAAGCGACGGTATGAAGCTCGAAAGGTGGAAGGACGTTATCCTTTTGCGACCCGACCCGCAGGTTATCTGGAAGAACGGCGACCCGTATTCGTACGGCGGCGTGCACGCGGCGTATAAGCGCAGCGCGCGCGGAGGGGGCGGCTGGGATATAAAAAAACAGTTCCCGCCCGAGTGGGTAATTTCGTACCGCGATTTAAAATTCAAAATCAAGCCGATGGGCTTCAAGCATACCGGGCTTTTCCCCGAACAGGCGGTCAACTGGAACGCTATGCGCGCGATGATAGAAGGGGCGAAAGCCGAAAACCCCGAACGCGAAATCAAGGTTTTAAACCTGTTCGCATACACGGGCGGCGCGTCGGTGGCATGCGCGAAATCGGGCGCGCTCGTAACCCACGTGGACGCGGCGAAGGGAATGGTCGAACGCGCGGGCGAAAACGCGCGGCTTTCGGGCGTGAACAGCGGAATACGCTATATCGTGGACGACTGTATGAAGTTCGTCGCACGCGAAATCCGCAGGGGCAATAAGTACGACGCGATAATTATGGACCCGCCCAGCTACGGCAGGGGCCCCAACGGCGAAACGTGGAAGATAGAGGAAAACCTTTTCGACTTCGTTTTAAGCTGCGTTAAGCTGCTTTCGGCAAATCCGCTGTTTTTCCTCATAAACAGCTACACTACGGGTTTGCAGCCCGCCGTGCTCAAAAATATATTAACGCTTGCGTTAAAGGGCTTCGAGGGGGCTGCGGAGGCATACGAGGTGGGACTGCCCACGAAAGAGGGAATTGTGCTGCCTTGCGGCGCCTCGGGGTTGTTCACGGGTAAATAATATCCCCTGCTCTTTGGAAAGAGCGGCGGAAAGGTAGAAATATGGAAGATAACGAGCTTATAATTTTACACGAGGATAATCATATAATCGTCGTGCTCAAACCGCAGAATATCGCGTGCTGCCCCGACGAAAGCGGGGACGACAACCTTCTTGACGCGGTCAAAAGATACATAAAGACAAAGTACGAAAAGCCGGGCAACGTATTCGTCGGGCTCGTGCACAGGCTCGACAGACCTACGGGCGGGGTAATGGTGTTCGCCAAAACCTCAAAGGCGGCGGCAAGATTAACCGAGCAGATGAAAAACGGCGGCTTCGAAAAGAGGTACCTTGCGGTGCTTTGCGGAAGCCCGTCCAAAAAGAAAGCCACGCTCGAAAACTATCTCAGAAAAAACTCGGTAAACAATATGGTTTACGTGTGCACGCAGACCGAGGAGGGGGCTAAGTTCGCCTCGCTCGACTATGAAATTTTAGAAGAAAAGGACGGGCTTTCGCTCGCGGAAATAAACCTCAACACGGGCAGGACGCATCAGATACGCGTGCAGACGGCGGCGATAAATACGCCCGTCTACGGCGATATGCGTTACGGCGGCGATAAAGCCGTCAGGGGCAAGCTTGCGCTCTGGGCGTATTCGCTGCGCTTTACCCACCCCGTCACGGGCGAGAAGCTGCGCTTTGTCGCCGAGCCCCCCGTAGACGGCGTTCCCTGGAAAAAGTTCGGTAAGTTCCCCGAAATCTGATTGAACGGTTAAAAAATTTTTTGCAACTTTTCGGGCGCGTAAAACAAAAGCGTTTGACAAGGGCACGTATTTATAGTAAAATATACAGGATTATTGCGGAAACGCGGGTCGGAGTACATCTATGAAAAATGTAAGATATAAAATTTCAATATTTACGTTGGCGCTTATACTGTTACTTTCTGTAACGGCGTTTTTCGGCGTCAACTTTATGGCGGCAAAAGCGGTCACCGTAAGCGGGACAAGTGTGTTCACTTCCTCGGGCGACGCCGACGTCAGGGTTTCCAAGGGCGAGGGCGAAGGCGCGAAGGATTACACCATGTTCACTTTCTCCGGAAAGGACGATGAAATTTCTTACAGAAGAAATCTCGCTTATTACTGGTTCGAAGCCCCCGCAGAGGACGCCGACGACAAAACGCCCGTAAACGGCATGTTCAAAATGCAGATAGGCTTCAAGGCGACCTCGTTCGAAAGGTTTGTAATAACTTTCGAGTCGCAGCAGTACAACAAGACCAAGGACAGCAAGTCGTTGAACTACGTAATGTTCTTCCCCGTCGGGCAGGACAAGGTAAAGGTGCTTATAACCGACGATAAGGAGGCGGGCGCGGACGATGCGAACGCAAGCCTTCTCGACAAGGCGCGCCTTTCGCTGAGCTTCACCGAAAAGATGGCGGGCGCGTATAAAATCGCGGTCGAGGATACGTCGGGCGGCAAGGTCACGGGCGAGCTTAAAAACGTGGGCGGTAACTACGCGAAGTCGTCGACTTCTTCGACGAGCCCCGTCTATCCCCTCATTTTCAAAGCGGAGTTTGCGGACGACGCGGAAAAGAAATCCGCCGAAATGGTGCTGTTCTCTCTGAACAATCAGCCTTTCGAAGTGGAGAGCGCAAAGCATAACGAAACGGGAGATTTTTACTACGGCGGCGACGTCAAGGATACCGCGGCGCCCGTTCTGTGCCTCGAAAAGGAGGTAAACTTCTTCAAGCAGGGCGGCGAGGTCGATTTCGATTACAGGGTTATCGACGTGCTTCGTTCCTCCCCCAGCGACACGATATATTATTATCTCCTCAAATGGGACGACTATAAGGACAGCGACAGCCTCGCGGGTTATAATAATTATGATAAATCCGACGCGACCGATAAGCTTTTCGAAGAGGTGAAGGACGATACCCGCCTCGAATCGGATATCGACGTGTACCTCCCGCAGGACGGCGACACCGCCGGCACCGCATTTGAAAACGGCAAGGATTTCAAGGCGGATATGGCGGTAAAGGTTTACGTAAAGCTTACCGACACCACGTCGAGCGGACAGACCTCGTACGTTTTCCTCGATTGGTACGTGGATAAACAGTATCAAATAAATATCAAGGATTGTTCTTTCCTCGCGGTTGCGGAGGATAAGCTCGGCGCGACGTATAATTACGACGGCGACGACGGCAAAAGCTTTAAAGCGGACGGCGTAGTGGCGGAATATCAGAAAAAGGTGGACGAAGCGGCGAAAAACCTTTCGGCGGGCTCGTCGAGCTATCTGTATCTTCCCTCGGCGGAAGCTCTGTTTGCGGACAACGCGACGGCTTATACGGATATGAAGTTCAACGTGTACTTCTATCACAACTCCCAGCAGTCGAATACGGGGCTTGCTTCGAACAATCTTTCCATAAACGTAACCCAGCAGGGCGCGTATACCTTCACGATTTATGCGACCGACGCGGCGGGCAACCCCATGTACTATCTCGAAGAGGCGAAAGAGGACGAAACCCCCGACTTCGAAGCGGGCGGCAAAAAATACAAGTACGTCAAAATCGAGACCTCGGAAATCTGGGATATGTTTGCCGACCATGAAAACGGCGACTATGACAGACTCCCCTGGTTCCACTTCACGGTAGGTTACTCGGGCGTCGGCTTCGAGGAAACCCCCGGCAGACAGAGCACGGCTTACGTCGGCACCTCTTACAGCTCGGCTTCCTTTAAAATCAACGGCATTTCGGGCAGCTACGACACCGTTTACAGACTTTTCCTCTTCGACAGAGCGGGTTACTATAACGCTACGAATAAAACGCTCGACTACGAACAGTTCATCAACGAAATGAGCGATTTGTTCGACAACGCGGAAACCCGTCGTTTCTTCGAGGAGATTCCCGCGGTTAAGGAGACGGACGCGGACTACGAAAAATACAAGGATTACGGTTGGAGCAACTCTTCCACGTCGTTCACCCCGCAGGATAAAAACGCTTTCTATATGATCAGGGCGGAGGTTACCGACAAGCAGTTTATATCCGACCCCGTCACCTGCGATCTGGCGATAGTCGCCTCCGTAAACGCAACTACGATTAAGGGCGAAAGCGAATGGCTCAAAAACAACGTGGCTTCGGTCGTCCTCCTGTCGGTTGCGGGCGCGGCGTTCATAGGCATAATATTGCTGCTCGTCATCAAACCTAAGGAAAGCGGCGATATCGACGAACAGTTCGAAAACGTAAAAAGCAAAAAAAATAAAAGCAAAAAATAAAAAATAATGCAAAGCCCGCGGCAAAAACTTGCCGCG
>DOCD01000003.1:0-1428 GCA_003503945.1 Clostridiales bacterium
AATTGCGTCCGCACCCGCATTTATTGCCGCAAAAGCGCTGTTTTTACTGCCCGCAGGGGCTAATATTTCAGACATAGTACTATTCAAACCCGAATTTTTCTATAATTTTCGCCACTGCGGAGTCATTATTGCTTACCGTAACGTAGTCAGCCACGCTTTTAAGCCCTTCCACCGCGTTACCGACCGCAACGCCCGTACCCGCGACCTTTATCATGGATACGTCGTTTAAGTTGTCGCCTATCGCCACCGCGGAGGATAAAGGCACGTTATAATAATCCGCTAAAAATTTGACCGCTTCGCCCTTGTTGCAATTATACGGCGCAACCTCCACGAGCACGTCGGCGCTGCAAGTAACATCGAGCGAGCCGCCGAATTTTTCGAGCAGGACGGAGTAAATCTTTTCCCTATCCTCGGGCATAACGAGGCTCGTCACCTTCTGACAGACAAGCTTGTTCTTCCTGATAAATTCGGACATAGGCCCGTCCACCTTCACCGCGGGGACGCCCGTTATTTTTTCGTACCGCATAAGATAGGGGTTGTCTTTGGGGATATCGGTGTACAGCACCTCGTCGCTGTATGTATTTATGCCGAAGCCGCCCGCGTGGATTACTTCGCATACTTCCGCCGCGCGCTCAAAAGGCATACCGTCCTTTTTTAATATTTTCCCGCTCTCTATTTCGGCGATTACCGTGCCTTCGTAGCCGACGACGAGCCCCTTCAAGCCGAGCTCCCTTACTCTCGGGAGGATAGAGGCAATCATTCTGCCCGTGCACACGGCAAATATGCCGCCGCACGCTACGTATTCGTTTATTGCCGACTTTACGTCGTCGGGTATAGTCTGCGAGCTTGTAAGTAGCGTTCCGTCGAAATCGGAAACAATAAGTTTGTTTTTAATTTTCTTCATAAGTTTTCTTCAAGGTAATTTTTTATTTTTACGGCGAGTTTTTCGCCTATCCCTTCCGTTTTGGCAATTTCCTCAACGGAAGCGCCGATTATTTTGTCGAGCGTGCCGAACTTTAGCATAAGCGCAATTCTTTTGACTTTGCCCACGCCGTCTATTTCGGACAGCACGCTCGTGAGGTTGTTCTTCGAATGAATATTTCTGAAATAGGTTATCGCGAACCTGTGCGCCTCGTCGCGTATGCGTTGAAGCATTTTCAAAGAATAGTCGCGGTGCGGGATTTTTACGCTTTCGTCGGAGTACAGAGTGAAAATTTCCTCCTCGCGCTTGGCAAGCGAAACAAGCTCGATACCCTCCACCCGCATTTCGTCGAATATCCGTTTAACCGCCGAAAGCTGACCCTTGCCGCCGTCGATTATGATAAGGTCGGGTTTGGGGAATTTCCCCTCTTCCTCGGTGCCCAGCTTGGAAAGCCTGCGTGTCAGCACTTCTTGAAGCGATGCAAAGTCGTTCGCGCCCTCGACGGT
>DOCD01000003.1:1738-2108 GCA_003503945.1 Clostridiales bacterium
AAAGTCGTTCGCGCCCTCGACGGTGCGGATTTTGAACCTGCGATAGCTCGACCTGTCCGCTTCGCCGTCGATAAACACCACCATAGAGCCGACTTTGTCTACGCCGCTTATGTTGGAAATATCGTAGCACTCCATGCGGCGGGGATATTTTTCGAGGTTTAAAAGCTGCTTTAAACGCATACAGGCGTTTACCGTCATATCGTCGCGATGCCTGATTTTGTCGACCGATTTTTCGAGGTATTCGGCGGCGTTCTTTTTAGCCATATTCAAAAGCTTTGCCTTAACGCCCTGCTTGGCGAGCGTGATTTCGACGTTTTTATCGAACTTTTCCTTGAAATAATTGCGGAGAAGCGCTTCCTCGCAGAAATCC
>DOCD01000003.1:2433-3083 GCA_003503945.1 Clostridiales bacterium
CGACTATAATTTCAGACGGAACTTCGTGGTTGGAGTAATACTGAACGATAAAAGCCGTCAGCGCCTCGCCGTCGTTTATATAAGCCTCGTCCAGGGCAAAGCTGCTTCCGCCCTGCATTATGCCCTTGCGCGTGACGAGCACGTTTACCGCGGAATATAGGTTGTTCGTGGCGTAGGCTATAATGTCCGCGTCGATATATCGGCTTAAAGAGGTTATCCTCTTCGCTTCGAGCTTGGAAAGCATATTGAGCTTATTTTTATAGTCGAGGGCGAGCTCGAAATTTTCGCCCTCGGCGGATAACAGCATTTTTGAGGTTAAAAGGCTTTCCGCCTCCTTATAATTGCCTTCCAAAAACGACAGCGCGCTCTTCACCTGCGCCGCGTATTCCTTTTCGTCGACCTTATGCGCGCACGGCGCCGTACATCTGCCTATATGGTAATTTAAGCATTCGCGTTTGGGTTTGGAATTGATTTGCGTATGGCAGAGCCGCACGCTGTACGTAAGTTGGAGAATATCGAGTATATCCTTACAGCTCACGCCGCCCATAAAGGGGCCGAAGTACTTCGAGCCGTCCTTTTTGATTTTCCTCGTTATGCAAAAGTTAGGAAACTTTTCGTTTAAATTCGCCTTTATATAGGGATATGTTTTG
>DOCD01000003.1:3349-13558 GCA_003503945.1 Clostridiales bacterium
CTATATAGGGATATGTTTTGTCGTCTTTTAAAAGAATATTGTATTTTGGCTTATATTTTTTTATTAAATTGTTTTCGAGCGCGAGCGCGTCTATTTCCGAATCGGTAATGATATAATTGAAATCCGCAATGTTTTCAACCATTTTCATTACTTTTTCGGGCTTGGGGGAATTGTGAAAATACTGCCTTACCCTGTTTTTTAGTACGCGCGCTTTACCGACGTAAATTACGTTGCCGTACTTATCCTGCATTATATACACGCCGGGATTATCGGGCAACAGTTTTAGTTTTTCCTTTATTACGTCCATAAAAACATTATACCACGCCCGACAGATTTTTGCAATGAAAAAGCGCGCCGTTTAACGCGCGCTTTTCAGCAACCGAGGAATTCGACGCCCTTTAACATTACGTCGTTTACGGTGTCGTTCACAAGACTGTAAAAAATTATTTTTCCGTGGCGGTCGCTCTTTACTATGCCGAGATTTTTAAGTAGCCTCAGCTGGTGCGACACCGTGGTCTGGTTAATATCCAGCACCCTCGATAAGTCCGTCACGCACATTTCGGAAATGGCGAGCGCGGAAAGCATTCTTACACGCGTCGGGTCGGCGAAAATCGAAAAAAAGCAAACTATGCTGTCGAGTACGTCGCCTTCGGGCACGTACTCCATAATCAAATCTTTTGTGCGTCTGTCAAGTAACATTGTATCCTGCATACGGTTTTACCCTCCTATTAATATTGTAAAGCCCCGTATGCTTATATGTCAACGTGTGAGCATGACAGATAATGTCATAAATTTTGTAACTTTGTCACTTAACTTCGATTTGTACAACGGAATAGCCCGCGTCTGTAACAACTTTTTTAATTTGCTCGTCGTCGACCTCTTCGCGGCTCCTTATGACGGCAAACTTCTTTTTAAGCTTTACGTCCGCGGACACGACATTCGCGACCGCGGATAAAGCGTTTTCGACGCGCTTGGCGCAATGGTCGCAGCACATTCCTTCGATATGAACGATTTTTTTCATAGATATGTCTTCCTTTATAAATTTTTTATTTTTATACAAAAGCAATCTTAACGCATTGCCTACTACAAAAAGCGAGCTCAAACTCATACACAGCGCGGCAATCATGGGGTTGAAGGTGAAGCCGAGTGCGGAAAAAACTCCCGCCGCAACGGGTATCATAACCACGTTGTAGAAAAACGCCCAGAAAAGGTTTTCCTTGATGTTGCGCACGGTAGCGCGGCTCAAATCGAATACGGTGTCGAGCGTGCGCAAATCCTCGCCGACGAGCACAACGCCCGCGGAATCGATTGCGACGTCCGTACCGCTGCCCATTGCAATGCCGACGTCCGACTGTTTGAGCGCGGGCGAATCGTTGATACCGTCGCCAACCATTGCTACGCGCCCGCCCGCCGCCTGCACGTTTTTTACCGCGTTCAGCTTATCTTCGGGCATTACTTCCGCAAGGAAATCATCGATGCCCACGCTGTCCGCGACGGCTTTCGCCGTAGTCTGCTCGTCGCCCGTAAGCATAGCGACCCGCATATTGCGCGCTTTGAGCATTTCAACCGCCCTTTTACTCCCTTCTTTGAGTCTGTCGGCAACCGCAATCAGTGCGACAACCTCTTTCTCGTCGGCAAAATACAGTACGGTTTTTCCCTCTGAAGAGAGCAACGCCGCCCTTCCTTTGACATTATCGCTTATTTTAAGCCCGCTTACAAGCTTTATGTTGCCCAGATAATAGGTTTTCCCGCCGTATTCCGCTTTCGCGCCGCAACCTACCGTATACTCGAAGTTTTCCACCTCGACGCCCTCGGGGGCGTAATCGGTAATACACTTTGCAAGAGGGTGGTTTGAGTTTTTTTCTATCCCGCACGCTATTTTGAGCACGAGCTCCTTATCCATACCGAAAGCTTCGACGTCGGTTACGGAAGGCTTACCCTCGGTAAGCGTCGCCGTCTTGTCGAGGAGCACGGCGTTTATGCCGCACACCTTTTGCAGGCTTTCCGCGTCCTTATACAGTATCCCGAGGGACGCCGCCTTACCCGTCGCCGTCATTATCGCAACGGGAGTTGCAAGCCCCAGAGCGCACGGACAGGAAACGACGAGCACGTTGATTGCGTAGGTTACGCTGTGCGCCGCATTGAAGCCGCCGTCGATTGCAATCCAGATAAGAAAGGTAATGAGCGAAACGAGGGTTACGACGGGCACGAATATGCCCGCAACCTTGTCGGCAAATTTCTGTATGGGCGCTTTGCTTGCGCCCGCTTCCTTGACCATATGAATAATTTTCGAAAGAGTGGTCTGTTCGCCGACTCGCTCCGCGCGGACTTTTATAAGCCCGCTCTTTACGAGCGCCGCGGAGGTTACCTCCGCCCCCTCGAAAACTTCCACGGGCAGACTTTCGCCCGTTATCGCGCTTTTATCGACGTACGAGCTACCGAAAGTCACCACGCCGTCGACGGGGATATATTCGCCTTGCCTGACGACGACGGTATCGCCCGCCTTTACTTCCCTTACGGACACAGTTTTCTGCTGTCCGTCGACCTCGACGGTGACGGTATCGGGCGCAAGCTTTAAAAGCTTTTCTATTTCGTCGCCCGTCTTTTTCTTGGATTTTTCTTCAAGCCACTTACCCACCGTGACGAGCGCGAGGATTGTCGCCGCGGATTCGAAGTGAAGCTCCATATGATACTGCGTTCCGCCCGTAAACACAAGCACCGTCAAAACGAGCGAATATATAAACGAAACGCCCGAGCCGAGCGCAACTAACGTATCCATATTAGGCACGCGCTTGAATACGGCTACGGCGCCGTTTTTGAAAAACTCGTAATTTACCCCTATAATCATTGCGGAAAGTATGAGCTGATAAAGGCAAAACCATTTTTCGTTGCCGCGCTCGGGGTTTAAAAAGGGCGGAACGGGCGCGCCCGCCATATGCCCCATGGAAACGTACATAAGGGGCGCGAGCAGACAAACCGAAATTATAAACCTTATGAAAAGCTTTTTATCGTGACTTACCGTCTTTTTCTGCGGCTCGGCGCCCTCGTCGGAAATTCCGTATCCGAGCGATTTAACGGTTTCTTTTATTTTTATATCGGAAATTACGCTTTCGTCGAATTCGGCTTTCATACTCTTTGCCATAAGACTGACTTCGCATAGTGTTACGCCGTCGAGCTTGCCGACAGCCTTTTCTATGCCCGACGAACACGCGGAACACGTCATACCCGAAATATCGTATCTTTTAACCATATCTTATCCGATTATTGACATTTTTTTACGCATTTATTGTATCGTTTAATTCCTACTTTGTCAATAGGAATTAGGCAAAAAATAAATATAAAAACTGCGGTTTATTACCGCAGTTTTTCGAAAAAGTTATTTGTTTTCAGCTCCTCAGCAATACTTATGCCCGAGCCGAGCGCCAGAAGGACTTTTACGGTTGCCATTTCGAAGCTGATATCGTACGCCGCCGTGCACATATCCGCGAGCCCCAAAGCGCTGCCGTAGGTTTTTGCGCGGCTGTCTATCGTAGCAATAATGACCTCGATGCCGAGGTTTTTGCAATACGCGAGGAAGTTTTTGAAGTTGGCTTCCTTCCCCTCCGTGCAAACCGTGCCGCTGTGGTAAAGCTGAACCATAACGGCTTTGGGCTTTACGTCGGTAAAGCGGTAATAGTCGAAATTGAGAAGCGAGTGCGCCTGAATGGTTACGAGGTCGGTGCAAAGCTTCTGCGCGGCGCACTTCTTGCGCGGACGGCGCAGCTCGGACGGCGTGGGGTTGTGTTCGTTTTCGTTGTATACGAAACGCCAGCCGCGTATTTCGCCGTAGGGCACGTTTAAAATGCTTTCGTACTCGCCGCGTATCTGCGTTGCGGAAATAAGCCTGCTTGCAAGGTGGATTTTACAGTTTTCGGAATGGTTTTCGAAGCTGACGAAAACGCCGCCGTAGTCGACGCTCTGTATAAAAGTAACCGCACCAGCAAAATTCTCGACCCCGCGCGACCTGTCGTCATCCAAGGGGTACAGCGCCGAAACGAGCACGAGAGGGATTGAAATATCGCAGAAAATCTGGCTGAATAGGTTCGCCGTAAAGCAAAGCGTATCGGTGCCGTGCGTCAGGATTATCCCGTCGTATGCATTTTTATCGACCGCGCGGATACAGTCCGCCATGGTTTCGAGGTCGGCTGGCTGCATATTTTCACTTAAAATATTCAGCGGCCGCAATTCGTCGAAAGACATAGAACTGCCGAAGCGTTCGCGATACTTTTCCAAAAGCAAGCTTCCGCTTTCGGGGTTTAAATCGACGACGTCACCGCTCGAATACGAGCCTATCGTTCCGCCCGTAAAAATAACGCATATTCTGTTTTTCATACCCAAAACTTACAAGCTGCCGACCGTTCTGGGATAAAGCAGCGTATCCCTTATGTTCTGCACGCCCGTCAGGTACATCAGCATACGCTCGAAGCCGAGCCCGAAGCCGCTGTGCGGCACGCTGCCGTATTTGCGCGTATCGAGATACTCGGTGTAGCTTTCGAGGGGCATATTGCGTTTGAGCATCGCCGCTTTGAGCTTTTCGAGGTCTGCCTCCCTTTCGCTGCAACCTATGATTTCGCCTATGCCGGGCACGAGTAAATCGGTTGCCGCAACCGTCTTGCCGTCGGGGTTCTGCTTCATATAAAACGCCTTTATATCGGCTGGGTAATCGGTAACGAACACGGGCTTTTTGAAGTACTCCTCGGTGATGTACCTTTCATGCTCGGTCTGCAAATCCGCGCCCCACTCAACGGGGTACTTGAATTCCTTACCCGATTTTTTAAGCACATCGATAGCCTCGGTATAGGTTATCCTTCCGAACTTGCTTTTAATGACGTGGTCGAGCTTATCCATAAGCCCGTTTTCAATCCTGTCGTTAAAAAACTGTATCTCTTCGGGGCAGAGCACCACTACCTGTTCTATAAGGTATTTGATGAAATCCTCCGCCATTTCTATAATGTCGTCCAGATCGCAGAAGCATACCTCGGGTTCGATTTGCCAGAACTCCGCCGCGTGCCTCGTCGTGTTGCTGTGCTCGGCGCGGAAGGTCGGACCGAACGTGTAAATTTTTCCCAAACCCATAGCCGCGATTTCGCCTTCGAGCTGACCCGATACGGTGAGCCCCGCCTTTGCGCCGAAAAAGTCGTCCGCATAGTAGTCGGCTTCCTTGTCGTATTTCGCGTTCCAGCTCTGCGTGGTTACCCTGAACATTTCGCCCGCGCCCTCGCAGTCGCTGCCCGTGATTATGGGGGTGTGCACGTACTTGAAGTTGTGCTTCTGGAAGTATTTATGAATGGCGAATGCCAGCCCGCTCCTTACGGCGAGCACCGCCTCGAAAAACCTCGTTCTGGGTCTTAAATGGGGTATCGTGCGCAGAAATTCGAGCGTGTGATGCTTTTTCTGCAAGGGATAATCCTGCGGGCAGCCGCCCAAAACGGTGAGCGAGGTGACCGACAGCTCGTAATAGTTCTTTTCGGAGGGAACGAAGTCGCCCTCGACCTTCAACGCGCAGCCGACGACGAGCGCGGGCTTCACAAGATTTTCGTCGACTTTATCCTTCTCGATAACGAGTTGCAGGTTTTTGAGCATGGTTCCGTCGTTGAGCTCGATAAACGCGATGTTCTTCGAGTCGCGCCACGTCCTGACCCAGCCGCAGACCGTTACGGACTTTCTTACGTACTTCTGAGCGTCGTAGAATAACGATTTTATATCTGTATGTTTCATAAAATCAACTCCTTAAACTCTTAAAATTTAAAAAACGCGAACTGCCTTTATGACAGTTCGCCGAGCTTTTTAATCTTTTTTGGCGTCCTGCGGAACTACCTCAACCTTATCGTAGTAGCCGCAATTGCCGCAAACCCTGTGCGCCTGCATTTTCGAATGACAATGAGGGCACTCCACAAGCGTGGGTGCGGTTGCCTTATAATTTGCAAATCTGCTGTTCGTCCTGCTCTTCGACTGTTTTCCCTTAGGTACTGCCATTTTTTAACACCTCTTTTTACTTATTGTCTGCGTCAATACCCGCACAGTCGTTGCAAAGAACCACGTTGGGCTGACTGAAAAGTATTGAATCATTTACGGCGGTAGTCAGATCTATATTTACGCCGTCGTAATAATAGTTTTCGGAGTCGTCTTCCGTAACGAAAAGAATATCGTAAACCTTTTCGATATCGCGCGCCGCATCTTTTAAGCAATACGAGCACTGCCCCGTTATGCGGTAAGCGATTTTAAGACTTACGCCCACGCTGTCGTCGGCGTAAATTTCGTACTTTGCCTCCGCTTTGACCTTGCCGTCTATTTTGCACAGCGGCACGAGGCACAAATCCGCGGGGGCGTCGTACTCGAACTTAAAACTACCCGTATACTTTCCGAGCGCGTTGAGCTTTTTAACTTCTATTTTCATATCGGAAACTAACTTTACTGACTATAAAATTATATTATAGGTAAAGTCCTTTGTCAACTTATTTTGCGGACACACGCGAATAATTTTTATAAAAGTTCGGCGGTTTCCCTCGCGATAACCAGCTCTTCGTTGGTGGGGATAATGAGAACTTTTACTTTCGACCCTTTCGCCGAAATTTCGCGTATGCTTCCGTCGTTCTTCTTTTTGTTCGCTTCGCTGTCGAATTGCACGCCGAGGAATTCAAGTCCCGAGCACACTTCCTCGCGGACTATCGGGGTGTTTTCGCCTATGCCGGCGGTAAACACTATGCAGTCGAGCCCGCCCATAGCCGCGGCGTAAGCGCCCACGAACCTTTTGGTCTGATACGAGAACATTTCCAGCGCGAGCGCGCACCTCTTATCGCCGCGCTCGTAGCCCGCTTCGAGGTCGCGAAAATCGCTCGAAACGCCCGAAATACCCGCAACGCCGCACTGTTTGTTGAGATAGGTTATCATATCCGCGTGGCTTAAACCCTTTTTCCTTGCAAGGAACTCGACTGCCGAAGCGTCGATATCGCCCGAACGGGTGCCCATAAGCACGCCCGCAAGCGGCGTGAAGCCCATCGAAGTATCTACGCACTTCCCTCCGTCGACCGCCGTAATCGACGAGCCGTTGCCGAGGTGGCAGGTAACTATTTTAAGCTGCTCGGGCTTTTTACCGAGATATTTAGCCGCTTCCGCGGAAACGAATTTATGGCTTGTGCCGTGAGCGCCGTACTTCCTTACGCCGTATTTTTTGTAATCTTCGTAATCGATACCGTAAAGGAATGCCTTTTCGGGCATGGTCGCGTGGAAAGAGGTGTCGAAAACGAGCGTCATAGGCGTATTCGGCATAACCTCCATGCATGCCTTTACGCCCGTAGCCGCCGCGGGGTTATGCAGAGGCGCAAGCTCGAAGGTCTCTTCCAGGGTCTTTAAAACCTCGGGCGTAACCAAGGTGGTCTTTTTGAAAAATTCGCCGCTCGCAACAACCCTGTGCCCTACCGCACCTATTTCGTCCATAGATTTTATTACGCCTATTCCCTCGTCGGCAAGCGCGTGCAAAACAAGCTCGATTGCAACCTTATGGTTGGGCATTGCCTTTTCGTAAACCTTTTCCTGCCCGTTGCCCTTTGCCTTTAAAAACGAACCTTCTATACCTATCCTTTCACAGCCGCCCTTTGCGAGAACTTTTTCGTTCTGCATATCGATAAGCTGATATTTAAGCGAAGAGCTGCCTGCGTTTACAACTAAAATTTTCATATTTTTACCTATTTTCTCATATCGTTTTATTTTTTATAGAAACCGTGAAGATGCGAGCAAGACAAGGCAAACGAGCATTTGCAAAGGAAGCTTACTTAGAGGTAAGTGACCCGAAGCAAAGCGGAGTTTAACGAAGTATTGCGAAGCATATCCGCGGTTTATTACTCTGCCTGAAGCGCCGTTACCGCAACCGTCGCAACTATATCCTCGACGGAGCAACCCCTCGACAAATCGTTCAAAGGTTTTGCAAAGCCCTGACATACGGGACCTATCGCCATATAGCCGCCGAAGCGCTGGGCGATTTTGTAGCCTATGTTGCCCGCGTTGATGTTGGGGAATACGAACACGTTTGCATTGCCCGCAACCTTCGAGCCGGGGGCTTTGAGCTGACCGACCTCGGGCGCAACCGCCGCATCGAACTGGAACTCGCCGTCGAGCGCAAGCTCGGGCGCCATTTCCTTTGCAAGCTCGGTCGCCTTCTGTACCTTGGGTACGGTCTGCGTGAATTTGTCGTCGTTGCCGCTGCCCTTAGTCGAGAACGAGAGCATAGCTACTCTCGGCTCGATACCCGCGATTGCCTTAGCCGTCCTTGCGGAGGATACCGCAATGTCAGCAAGCTGCTCGGCGGTGGGCTCAATATTGATAGCGCAGTCCGCGAATACAGCGACGCCGTCGGGGTTATACTTGTGCTTTTCGGGCGCAATCATAAGAAAACAGCTTGATACGGTTTTGATGCCTGGCGCGGTTTTTACGACCTGCAAGCCGGGGCGCAATGTGTTTGCCGTCGAGTGGCACGCGCCCGAAACGTAGCCGTCGACGTCGCCCGCTTTGAGCATGAGCGCACCGAACATAGTCCTATCCTTTGCCTGCGCGCGCGCCTGCTCCTCGGTCATACCCTTAGCCTTTCTCGCTTCGTAAAGTAAATTTGCATATTCGGCCGTCTTTTCGGAATTCAACGGGTCGACGAGCGTTATGCCCGTAAGGTCGACGTCGGGCGCAACCTTTTTGCATTCCGCTTCGTTGCCGATAAGTACTATTTTTGCAATGCCCTCTTTGGTAATCTGCGCCGCCGCTTCCACGACGCGCTTGTCCTCACCCTCGCACAAAACGATTGTTTTTTTGAGCTTTGCCGCTTTCGCCTTGATTTCATCAAGTAATGACATTTTTAAATTCTCCTTAAAACACTTTATTTATTCCGAGTTTTGTTGTATAATAGAGCTACTCGGTATTAATTTCCACAATATTATATACTACTTTTTTGAAATTGTAAAGTTTAAAATGAAAATTTTGGCAATTATCTCAGAATTCAATCCCTTTCATAACGGGCACAAATATCTGCTGGAACGCGCTAAAGAGCTTTCCGACTGCGACGCCGTACTCTGTATAATGAGCGGCGGCTTTACTCAGCGCGGGGATATGTGCATTATGGACAAGTACACCCGCGCAAAGCACGCGGTTTCGGGCGGGGCGGACTGCGTAATCCAGCTACCCGCTCCCTTTGCCGTCGCACCCGCGGAAATCTTCGCGAAAGGCGCGATAAAAATTCTGTTGTCGATACCCGAAGTATCGGCGCTTGCGTTCGGCTGCGAGAGCGGCGACGAATACGAGTTCTTCAAGGCGGCGGAACTGTTTATCGACGAAAGCGACAATTTTAAAACCATTATCAACAAAAAGCTTTCTGAAGGCGAAAGCTATATAAAAAGCTATGCGGAAGCCTTCGAAGCATGCGGCGGGAACAGGGATATCGTTACAAACCCGAACAATATCCTCGGCTTCGAATACTGTAAAGCCATACTGCGCGCGGGTGCGGATATCGATATACTGCCCGTTAAAAGGGTCGGCGCGGGCTTTGGCGACGGCGAGCTTAAAGACAATTATTCCTCCGCAAGCGCGATCAGAAATAATTTAACCGATATACGAATTTCCGACAATATCCCGCCGTACGTGTATAACGATTTGAAGTACTCCGCCGATTTGAGAGGCTTCCATTCGTTTTTGAGGTACAGCCTGTTCAGAGCAGAGCCGAAAGATATGCAAAGGATTATCGGCTGCGGCGAAGGGCTTGAAAACAAGCTTAAAAGCCTTGAAAACAATAACATTGAAAAAATTATCGAAAATGCGACCACGAAACGCTACTCCTCTTCGAGGATAAAAAGGATACTTTGCGCGAACGCTTTGGGGCTTTATGCGGACGATACGCAGAATTTTCTGGGCGCCGATTTGTATATAAAACCGCTCGCCGTCAAAAAGACGAGGGCAAACGAAATACTTGCAGCACTGTCGAAATCGGTTTACCCCGTCATAACCGACGCAAACGGCAAAGGCTTGTCGGCGGAAGGCGAACAGTGCTTCGATAAGGACAGATACGAATTTGCCGTTTACAACCATATAAACGGTACGGATAAAAAAGACTATATGGTTTTGGTATAAAAATAAGCGCGGACTTCAATGAAGTCAACGCTTATTTTATACCGTTGCCGCAACGGCAGCAAT
>DOCD01000058.1:0-431 GCA_003503945.1 Clostridiales bacterium
TAAAAAGAAGTGCGAAAAGAAAGGGCTTGACTTCGAGAAAGAGGAAGCGGCGTACCAGAAAGCGCTTGCCGAAAAGAAAGCCGCGCAGGAAGCCAAAAAACAGGCGGCGGAAGCCAAAAAGCAAGCCGCGTTAAAGGCAAAAGAGGAAAAGGAAGCCGCGCTTTCCGAAGAGCAGAAAGCAGCCCTTGCGGCAAAAGCCGAAGCCAAAGCGAAAAAGCGCGAAAAAATGCAAGCCGCCGCTCTGGAAGAATTCAATAAAATAAGACGTAAAAACAATCAACCCGTTCTCGAAAAGGAGTAATGAAGTTACAATAGGCGATTTATAAATTATTGCTTTACCCAATGTAAAAAATGAGCTTCACGCTGTTGCGTGAAGCTCATTTTTTTTAAAATCTCGGGTATTGCAAACGGGGAAACGACCGCGCAGAAAT
>DOCD01000058.1:622-6761 GCA_003503945.1 Clostridiales bacterium
GGGAAACGACCGCGCAGAAAAGATTTTATGGCCGAGCTTGCAAACCGTTATGCGGGGTTGGAGGATAAATAATGTCGTTTTCGCAAATACTCTATATGTACTGAATAGTAATCGCCGAATTTCTGTTCGAATACTCGTTTTTTTGCCGTACTTTTTCTGTATAAGCTCGACAACCAAAAAGGACAAAAACAGCGCTTCTTGTAAAATAAATTTCGTTTTTCTATAATGCTACATAGTAAAGCGCCGTATGCGGTTTTAATGCCGGACCGTGGCGCCGAAATATGAAAATATTATAAAAGGAGAAAAATGAAATGGCAAAAAAAGCAATGTCTGTTAAAAAATCGCTTGCGATATTCGTGCCGGGCATAACGGCGGTCGTTGCGATTATGCTTGCGCTCGTAATCGCCGCGACAATGTTCTGGCAGGATATCAGTCTTTGGCTGTACGGACGCGCGCAGACCACCGACGCGGCCGTTCTCGAAGGCGGCACGGCGCTGTGCGAAAACATAGTCGAAGAAGGCATAGTTCTTCTTAAAAACGAAAAAGACGGCAAGGGGAAACCCGCTTTGCCTCTTTCAAAGGAGGAAATAGCTAAAGTCAACGTATTCGGTTGGGCGGCATTCGACTGGATGACTTCGGCTTTCGGTTCGGGATATTCGAATACCGATCTCGAAAAAGTCAAACTTTTCCCCGCGCTCGAAAAGGCGGGTATCGAGTATAATAAAGACCTCGCGGATATGTACGAAAAATTCTACTGCGACCATACGACGGTGTACAACCCCGTCGACGATTTGGAGTACAGGGGAGGCACGAGCTTCGGCTCCGAAAAGATTTTCACCATACACGAGCCGGGCACGGGTTTTTATACCGAAGCTATTAAAAACAGCATAATCGCCCATTCGGATGTCGCGCTCGTGGTAATCGGCAGAACGGGCAGCGAGAGCAAGGATTTAAAGCTCAATCAGGTAAAGCAGGAGCAGAAAAACAAGTCGACGACCAACATTACCGTCAACGACAGGCACTATCTCGAGCTTGCAACCGAAGAGGAAGAGATGCTTGCCGTCGCAAAGGAAACCTGCAGTAAGGTTATCGTAATCCTCAATACGGCAAACACCATGGAAGCCGGCTTTATCGACGACGAAAAAATCGACGGCGCGCTTTTAGTGGGGATTACGGGACTGACTGGCGTCAACGGGCTTATCAACGTTCTCCGCGGCGAGAAGCAGACGCCGGTTCCCGAACGCGACGACAACGGCAACGTCAAATACAACGAGGACGGTACCGTAATATATAAAACCGACGCCGCAGGCAACAAGCTTATGGAAACGGTCAAGGTTTCTCCCTCGGGCAGGACTGCCGATACCTATGCGTACGATATCCTCGGCACCAACCCCGCTATGGCGAACTACGGCGCGGAGAGCAACGACGGGGCGATAAACACCTATTCCAACGCGAAAAGCGACAGCGACCGTTACAGGGCTTATATCGATTACAGCGAGGGAATTTACGTCGGTTACAAGTGGTACGAAACCGCCGACAAGGAGGGTTTCTGGGCAGACAAGGGCGGTTACGACAAGGTAGTGCAGTATCCGTTCGGCTACGGGCTTTCCTATTCGCAGTTCGAGTGGGAAGTTACGGGGATTAAAGTCAACGGCAAGGAACAGAAGAACGGCGAGCTTCCCCAAGACGGTAAAATCGAAGTTACCGTAGTGGTTCACAATACGGGCGACTATCCTTCGATGGACGTTGTCGAGCTGTATTACACCCCCGAATATATTTCGGGCGGCATCGAAAAGGCTTATGTCAACCTCGGCGCGTTTGCAAAGACGGGCGTAATAGCCCCCGGCGAAGCGGACACCGTCAAGCTCGAGCTTACAGTTCAGAGCATGGCCTCGTACGACTGCTACGATAAAAACAACAACGGGCACACGGGGTACGAGCTGGACGGCGGCAAATATCAGCTCCGCCTGATGAAAAACGCGCACGAAGAGGCGACCATGCACAGGAACTCCGATACGGAAGCGGTTATAGAGTATACCGTGCCCGTTGCGGGATATAAATACGACAAGGACGAAAAATCGGGCGAGTCGGTCGAAAACCGCTTCACGAACAAGGACGGCAAGGGCAACGACAACACGGTTGACAAAGCCGACCTCGACGGCAGCCACGAATCCACGCCCGTAAAATATCTGACGAGGGAAAACTTCAAAAATTCCTATCCTCAGAAGCAGACGACGGCAAGGACGAGGACGGCGGAGGCCGAACAGATTTCAAAAGCCAAAAAGCCCACGGCGGAGCAGCTCAGCTACGCAGGCTACGGCAACATCACCTCCATGCCCGAAGTGGTTAATTCGGGGCTTACCGTCGACGACGTAAGGGGCGTTAAAACCTACGACGACGAAATCTGGGGTCAGCTCACCGCGCAGATAACCGCGAAAGAGCTTGTAAAATTAATCAGCGACGGTTATTTCAAGACGGCGGCTCTGCCCAGTATAGAAAAGAGCGAGTATGTCGATCTTGACGGCCCCGCGGGCTTCAACACCCGCGTAACCAGCTCCGCGCCCTGCAAGTTCGTGGCTTATCCCACCGCGACTTTGCTTGCGCAGACGTGGGACGTAAATCAGGCGCACGCATTCGGGCTGAGCGTCGGCAGAGAGGCGAGCTCGATGCCCGGACTTAAAGGCTGGTACGCCCCCGGAGCGAACATTCACCGTAACCCGTTCGGCGGCAGAAACGGCGAATACTATTCGGAGGACAGTCTTTTATCAGGCGCAATCTGCGCCGGCACCGTCCTCGGCGCAAAGCAAATGGGCGTATATTCGTACGTCAAGCATTTCGCCGTCAACGACAGCGAAAAGAACCGCGAAGGCTTGTTCACCTTCCTTACAGAGCAGACTTTGCGCGAAATTTATTTAAGACCCTTCGAGATTATGATTAAAGAGGGCGGCGGCAACGCGCTCATGACAAGTATGAACCGCCTCGGCAGAGTATGGTCGGGCGCGAACTACGGGCTTATGACCGAAATCGTCAGAAACGAATGGGGCTTCAACGGCACGGCGGTTACCGACTGGGTAAACGCGAGCGACGATTATATGCCTCCCTATCTCGGTATCTGGGCGGGCAACGATATCTGGCTGTCGAACGGCATAGGAAGCCTGTTCAACTCTCTCAATAACGACCCTACTGCCACGGTAATAGGCCGCAAGGTAGCGCACGACGTGCTGTGGACGCTCATCGACACCGAAAACACCGCAAAAGCTTACGACCCCAACGCGGCGGGCGCGGGCTCCGACGGAGCGGAGTACGACCTTACGTGGATTGCGTACGTCGTTCTGGTTGAGGTGGCGCTTGCGGCGGGCGCGGGCGTAATGGCGTACTTCCTTGCAAGGAATATTATCAGGAATAAAAAGTCCGCGGAAGCTTCCGCAGACGGCGGCGACGAAACCGATAACGGTTAATCAATAAAAAGACAAAAATTAAATAAGGAGAAAAAAGATTTATGAAACTCAGAAAAGTTTTCTTTTCACTGTTGGCGTGCATGCTGTCGGTAATGCTTGCGTTTGCGTTTACCGCTTGCGACTCGGACAGAGGCCCCAAGGTTGACAGCGTAAAGCTCGACATGACGACGGTAACTCTCGGCCCCGGCGACACGCAGAGGCTCAAAGCAACCGTAACCCTCGCCGACGGCACGGAGGGCGAAGTCGAGGAATGGACTTCCTCCGCAGAAAGCGTTGCAACGGTTACGAGAGGGGTAGTTGCGGCAAAAGCCGCGGGCACCGCAACCATTACCGCGAAGGCGGGCGACAAGACGGCTACCTGCACCGTTACGGTTGAAAATATTACCGTTGAAATAAACAAAACCACTCTTTCGCTCGAAAGAGGGGGCGAGGAAACGCTTACCGCAACAGTCAAGAAGGACGGCTCGGCGGTCGCAACCGAAAAGGTTGACTGGACTTCCTCCGAAGAGAATATCGCGACGGTAGACGAAAACGGTAAGGTAACCGCTTTAAGAGAGGGCAGCACGACTATAACGGCTACCCGCCACGGCGCAAACCAGAAGGCAACCTGCGAAGTCACGGTTACGTGGACAAAACCCGCGGGATATGCGGCAATCGAATACTTCGAACAGAATAAAGTTCCCACCAACACCTGGGGCTACTGGAACGACCCCGCCAACTACGTCGGCGGCAAGTCGGAAATGATAGAGGCTTATTATCAGACTTCGACCGCGGGTTCGGAAGCGGGCAAAATAAACTTCACTTTCAGGGTAGACGAACGCGACGGCGGAGCAAACAACTCCTCCATAATCCAGATAACCTACCGCAGCGCGAAAGAGCAGGAGGGCGGCAAGCTCGAAGTGAACCACATCTATAAGCTCGAATTCACGCTTACTTCAAGCGTTGCGGGCAAAATCGAAATGAACACTATCGGCAAAGACCCCAAACCCGAAGCTATCGATATCGTTGCGGGCGAAAACAACCTTTCCGTCGAATTCAGACACGGCGACTGGGGCGTTATCTATCCCGAAGGCAACTACGACAACGTTGAGTCGGCTGCGTTCATACTTCTCGGCTTGCTCGGCGCGCCCGGCGAAACTGTAAACGTATCAATGGATAAGTTCAAATGGACGGATTTGGGCCCCGCAGACGAAAAGACCGAAAAGCCCGACTTCACGGTTGACGAGCTTCCCATTCCCGACCTTTCCGCAACCGCGGCGATAGCCGTAACTATGGATAAATCCGGCACCACCGAAGCGGATAAGTATACCATCACTCCGTCAAACGACGGCAAAACCCAGAACGTGGTTTACAGCGGAGTTACGGGCGGCAATTATTCCAACGTAGCAATCGACCTTACCGGCACCAACGCGAAAAACTGTAATATGTTTGCCGTTACGATTAAGAATAACGGAACAAGCGCTATCGGATTGCGTTTTGACGTAGCTTGCGCAAAAGCTATCGAGAGAGGCGACAATAAAAACTCCAAAGACTGCGCTTTAATCTCGGCTGCTACCGAGGGCAAGCCCAACACGGACACCGTCTGGGACGGCACCACAATCACGATAGAGGCGGGCAAAGAGACTACGCTGTATATTAAGTACGACCCTGCAACCGAAAGAGAAGAGCCTACTCAGCTGCTCATTTACTTTGAAACCCATTATTGGGATAACAGTAATGACAACCCGAATCGCGTAGACGGCTCTTACAGCGGCAACGTGACGTTCAGCAACTTCAAATTTGCGAACGTAACCGATTAATTAAAACTTTCTTTAACGGCGGCTTTCGGGCCGCCGTTAAATCAAAAGGAAACAAAATGTTTAAAATTACACGAACTTTACCGATATTGTTATCGGTTGCAACGATGATTGCATTAAACGGCTGCGCGCCGTCCGAGCAAAAGCCCAACCCCGCGCCGCCGACCCCGACGTTTACCCCGCACGAGTCCGCGGCGGGTATCCCCGACCGCCTCACTTCGGAAAGCGAAAAGAGCGTAGTGTTCGCGGACGGCGCTTCGCCCGATTTTTACTGGGCGAACGGCTACTCAAACGGCGGCAATTTCAACTGCACCTGGCGCAAGAGCTGCGCGTCGATTCAGGGCGGGGTTATGAGTATGTCGGTCGTAAAGGAAGGCAAGGGCTACGGCGGCGCGGAGTACCGCACCGATAAGCTGTATTCTTACGGGTTCTATTCGGTGCGAATGAAAGCGGCGAAGGGCTCGGGGATAATTTCCTCGTATTTCACGTATACTAACAAACCGGTATGGGACGAAATAGATATCGAGTTCCTCGGCAAGGATACGACTAAAATACAGTTCAACTATTTCACGAAAGGCTCCGACAAGGGTCACACGTTTTTGTTCGACCTCGGCTACGACGCTGCCGAAAGCTTCCACGAATACGCTTTCGAGTGGAAAAAGGACGGCATAGTCTGGTACGTGGACGGAAAAGCGGTGTACCGCGCGACGGAAAACCTTCCCACAAACCCCATGCAGCTTATGATGAACGTATGGAACGTCCGCGGCGCGGACGAGTGGAGCGGAGTTTTCGACGAATCCGCGCTGCCCGCAATAGCTCAGTACGAGTGGTTCGCTTTCGTACCCGAAAATTAAATACGGCAGAATAAATACGGCGGCGCCGTTT
>DOCD01000002.1:0-374 GCA_003503945.1 Clostridiales bacterium
TTATTTTAAAATCTTCGGAAACTTTTATACCCTCGCTTTCGAGCATGGCTTTCTGCACTTCCCGCCCGCCGAACGCAAAGCCCGGCGCGAGGCTTCCGTCCCTGAACACGACCCTGTGGCAGGGAATTATCCCCGGTTCGGGATTGACGTGCAGAGCCCAACCTACCTGACGGCTTGCGCGGGGCGAACCTATCGCGCGGGCAACGTCGCCGTAGGTTACTACCTTACCCGCGGGCACGCGTTTGACGAATTCGTAAACACGATTAAAAAAATCGGACATAAATCAATCCTTATTCGTTTTAAGTATCTGCATAAACACTTCCGAGGGCACTTCGACACTGCCGATCGAGCGCATACGCTTTTTGCCCTCTTTC
>DOCD01000002.1:694-5119 GCA_003503945.1 Clostridiales bacterium
CTGCTTCTCCAGCAGCTTCTTCTTTCGGGAGATGTCGCCGCCGTAGCACTTTGCGAGGACGTCCTTTCTTACCGCCTTAACCGTTTCGCGCGCGATAATTTTACCTCCTATAGCCGCCTGTACGGGCACTTCGAACAGCTGACGGGGGATAGCCTCTTTCAGGTTTTCGCAGAGCGTTCTGCCGCGGGTATAAGCCGAATCCTCGTGCACTATCATTGAAAGCGCGTCGCACGGTTCGCCGTTTAAAAGAATATCGAGCTTGACAAGCTTGCTTCTTTCATACCCTTTCAGCTCGTAATCGAAGCTCGCATAGCCGCGCGTACGCGACTTTATGCTGTCGAAAAAGTCGAATATGATTTCGTTTAAGGGCAGGTCGTATTCCAGCCGCACGCGGCTTTTGTCGAGGTAGGTCATCTGCAAAAAGGTTCCGCGTTTTTCGCGGCACAAATCCATAATCTGCCCGAGATAATCGGGCGGGGAATATATGTCCGCGTGAACGATAGGCTCCTCCATATGCTCGATATCCGAGGGCGGCGGCAGATGCGAGGGATTGTCCACAAATATGACCTCGCCGTCCGTTTTTACAACCTTATAGCTTACCGACGGCGCGGTGGTAATAATTTCCAGCCCGAACTCACGCTCAATGCGCTCCTGTATGATTTCCATATGCAGAAGCCCTAAAAAGCCGCAGCGGAAGCCGAAGCCAAGCGCAACCGAGTTGTCGGGTTCGAACAATAGCGAGGCGTCGTTCAATTGCAGCTTCAAAATCGCCTCTTTGAGGTCGTTGAAGCGGCTGCCGTCCAAAGGATAAATTCCGCAGAATACCACGCTTTGCACCTTTTTATAGCCGGGCAAAGGTTCGGCGGCGGGGCTTTCGGCGTTTATCACCGTATCGCCCACGGCGACGTCGAGTATTGATTTTATCGAAGCCGCGATATAGCCGACCTCGCCCGCGTAAAGCCCGTCCTTGGGCGCGAGGTTGGGGCTGAATACGCCCACCTCCACGACGTCGTAAATTTTATCGGAGCGGAAGGTTTTTATTTTGTCGCCCACGTTTACGCAGCCGTCTTTAATGCGCACGAAAAGGATTACGCCCTTGTAATTATCGTAATAGCTGTCGAAGATAAGCGCCTTTAAGGGCGAATTTTCGTCGCCGTCGGGCGCGGGGAAGTAATTCACAACGGCTTCGAGGACGTCCTCTATGCCTATGCCCTCCTTTGCGGAAACGAGGGGCGCGTACGACGCGTCTAACCCTATTACGTCCTCAATCTCCTTTTTGGCTTCGTCGGGGCGCGCCGACGGCAAATCTATTTTGTTTATTACGGGAAGTATTTCGAGGTTGTTTTCAAGCGCGAGATAGACGTTTGCGAGCGTCTGCGCCTCGACCCCCTGCGAAGCGTCGACTATCAATATGGCGCCCTCGCACGCGGCGAGCGAACGCGAAACCTCGTACGTGAAGTCGACGTGCCCCGGAGTATCTATAAGGTTGAAAACGTACTCCTTGCCGTCCTTTGCCGTATAAAACATTCTTACGGGGGTAAGCTTTATCGTAATGCCGCGCTCGCGCTCGATATCCATTGAATCGAGAAGCTGATTTTCCATATCGCGGGAGGAAACCTGCCCTGTCTTTTCCATAAGTCTGTCCGCAAGGGTCGACTTGCCGTGGTCGATATGCGCGATAATGCAGAAGTTGCGAATGTTATTTTTATCCATACTTCAATTATATAAAAAACCCGCGTTATTTGCAATTGATTTTGTTGTATTGCAAATAATAAATAAAAAGCAATGGCACTAACTAACGGTTAGTTTTTAAATAAAATCTAACCATTAGTTATAAAATTTGAACTATGGAAGAAATATTCAAAAGACGACTGTATGAAGAAATGAAACAAAACAAAATTACCACCGAACAGCTCGCAGCTAAAATAGGCGTATCCGCGGCAATGGTAACACAGTACTTTACCACAAAAAAATTACCGAGGCTTGATACGTTTACTAAAATTTGCAAAGCGCTGGATATTTCTGCCGATTATTTACTTGGCTTAAAAGACTATTGAAAACTGTTTTTACGGAGGATAAATATGCCGCACGTTTACGGTTGGCAACACATTTTGTATCTTGTTATTTATTTTGCGGCTTTTGCGGGAGGATTGACCGCCGTACTTATGAAAGTAAAGCGGGAAAGCACGCTCGAACTTATATTTAAAATTTCGGGCGGGGTGTTGCTTGCGCTCATAATAGCAAACAGAATAGCGATAGCGTTCCATAGGGAAACCGCTTGGGGGCTTATCCCCGACAGCTACTGCGGGCTTGGCAATCTGTGCCTTGCGATTGCGCTACTTGTATGCAAGCGCGACGCGCTGCCCTTCCACTGCCTTGCCTACATCTCTTTCTGGGGCGGGGCGATAGCGACCTTTTACCCCGACTTTTTGGGGCAGGCGAGCTACTTTATGTACCCCGCCACCATTACGGGGCTTTTGCACCACGGGCTTGCGCTCTTCTTATCGGTGCTGCTTATCGCGACGGGTTATATGAAGCCGTCCTTGAAAAAGTTTTACGCCTTCCCTACGGGGCTGAGCTTTATAATGTGTTACGGTATGTTCCTTATAGACGCTTTCGGCTTCGAAAGCGCGATGTACATCGGCAAACCGCTTATCGAAGGCAGCTTTCTGACGTGGTACGTAATGGCGGTGCTGCTTATCGGCGCGACGCTCTTTCTCGTATGGCTGTACGAATATTTAATAAAAAAACGCAGCGAAAAGGTTCAACAAAAAACCGCGGGCGAAGCTTGAAGCTTCGCCCGCGAATTTTTAAATTTTAATCGGTAGCAAGCTTTTCGAAAAGCTTATCGCTCGAAAGCATTACACCTGCGCCGATTACCGCGGCAAGCTGCGGCTCCTCCGGCAAATTTACGGGCACTTTGAGTTTGCTTTCTATATACTCGGCGAGCCCGTCCATTTTCATCACCCCGCCCGATAGGTATATCCCGCCGCGCATTATCCCCGAGGATACCTCCGCAGGGAGCTTCGCCATTACGAGGGAAACGTATTCCAGAATTTTATCTATATACGTGACGATTATATCGTACAGCTGCGACGAGTTTACGGAAAGCGAAGCGGGCGTTCCGCCCGACACCTCGCGTCCGTCCGCAACGGTCATTTTATTGTCGTCGGGCAAAAGGCTGCCGACCGTATTTTTCAGCCTTTCTGCGGTGAGCGCGCCTATCTTCATATTGCGGTGCACGGCTAAATCGTCGATTATATGCACGTCTATATTGCCGCCGCCGAGGTTGACGTTTATGCCCGAAATCAGCCCGTCCTGCGAGATTGCCGCAATATTCGTAATCCCGTAGCCGATATCCAGAACGAACATGGGCGTGCTTTCGCTAATCGTCACGTTATGCCCGAGCACCGCCGCAAACGGGGTTATCGTAAAGTATACCGAACCTATACCGCACTCCTCGGCTATTTTTACGTACTTTTTTTTGAGTTCGGGCTCACAGCCGCAGGGCAGAATAAATATTACTTCGGTATGCTTTGCCTTTCTGCGCGTCACTTCAACCTTTTCGAGAAAGTTTTCAAGAAGGCACGCGGCGAGGTTTTCGTGCACGATATCGCCCTCGAACACGGGGTTTATAATGTGCGTATTCACCGCCGCCCTGCCCGAAAGCGCGCGCGCCTTGTCGCCGTAGGCTTTGACTTTGAGGTGGGTCACCTCGCCTTCGAGCCATTCCTCAACAGCCATACACGTGGCTTCCTTCAAGACCACGCCGCAGCCCGACATATAAATTTTTGTTTCGCTTGACCCGAAATCGATTGCGAGCCTCGTCATCTTTCGTACTCCTGATACTTTACTTTAATTTAATTTTTTATATCTTTCAGCATATTTTTCACGAGCGTTACGGGCAACCCCACCACGTTAGTATAACTGCCGAAATATTCCTTTACGAGTCCGCCGTCCTGTATGCCGTAGCTGCCCGCTTTATCCATCGGCGAGCCGCCGTCTACGTAAATTTTTATGAACTCGTCGGAAAGAATATTGAATTTTACTTCCGTCCTGTCGTATTCGAGAAGCTTTTTGTGCTGATTTTTGATACATACCGCCGTTAAAACGTAATGCGTTTTGCCCGAAAGCCGTTTCAAGGTTTCGTAAGCCTCAGTCTTAGTTTTGGGCTTGCCTAAAATTTCGCCCTCGAAAACCACTACGGTATCGCAACCGATAACAGTTTTATCGGGGAATTTTTCAAACACTTCCTCGCACTTGCTTTCCGCAATCGACAAAGCTACCTTTTCGGGGAAGAGCGACATATTCACTTTTTCTTCCGCGGTTGCGGGCACCACCTCGAACTCGGGTATTACGAGCGACAAAAGCTCCTTCCGCCGCGGCGAAGCGCTTGCAAGAACGTATTGCATAGATAAAACCTCT
>DOCD01000002.1:5394-8755 GCA_003503945.1 Clostridiales bacterium
TGCATAGATAAAACCTCTTCACGAAATTTTCGCGCTACTCGCAGAAAACCTTAACTTATTCAAAATGCCGCTACCGCGGCATTTTGAACAGACGAAAAAATTTCGTGACATTTTATAGTATTTCCAGATTTTTATGGAAAGCTTTTTTGAATTCGCCGCTTGCCGCCATTGCGTTGCGGATTTCGAGCGCGGCGTCGCCGTCCACTTCGGTTTTCATTATTACCGAGTCGCCTAAAATATCGCAGTTTATCGATTTGACCGTGCCCGACATCGACCTGTCGAGGCTTTCGGCTATGCGCAGCATTACGCCGAGGCGCTTTACGATTTCGAGGTCGTCCTCGCCTAAAATATCGCGGTAGCGCGCCCAGTCGTAGGGGATAATATCCTCCTTTTTATGGCAGCACGCAGTAAACGCCGCCAGCACTATATCCCTGTGCACCACGCCGTAAAGCGTGGAGTTTAGTATCATATAGCAGCTGTGGCGCTGGTGATTGTAGAATTTTATACGCTGACCGCAGTCGTGCAACGTCGCCGCGATTTTTAAAACTTTAAGATACTGACGGGGGAACTTATGCAGTACGCGCAGCTGTTTGAAAAGCTGTATGCTTAAATTGACCACGTGCTCGACGTGCTTTTCGTCGCAGCCGTAATATTTTACGAGGGTGGTCAGAGAATAGTTCAAAACGTCGGATATGGGCTTTTCTTCTGTTATGGGGAGCGCCTGATTGAACATAATCCCCTCTCTGAGCCCCGCGCCCGACATAACGAATTTTTCGAAATTGAAATAGGTTACGAACGATTTGATTATCGCGAGCGCCGCGGGCAGAATATCCGCGCGCGCCGCCGACAGACCCTTTATCTTCTTCTTTTTATCGAGGTCTAAAACCTTTATCATATCGTAAACGGGCAGAAAATCCTCGGTCATCATCGTGTAGTTATGCACGACGTCCAAGGGATATTTATGAACCATTTTGCTTATCTTGAAAAGGTTACGAAAAGACCCGCCCACGCCTATCATCTGCACGTCGGGGTCGATATCCGCAAACCACTCGATTTTTTTGAGCTGTTCGGTAAAAAACTCTTCTATTTTCGCCGCCTGCTCCTCGGGCTTTACGCCGTCGTCGGAGAAAAGCCCCGTCAAGGTTACCGCGCCGAACGGCAGACTTGCGTAGTTTAAAATATTGCGCCTGTTGTAATAAATGATTTTGGTCGCGCCGCCGCCGATTTCGAGGATTAACCCCTTGGGCACGTCCATCGTGTTTATTACGCCGCGGTAAACGTAAACCGCTTCCTCCTCGGCGGTAAGCACGCGGATTTTTATGCCGCAGGTAGACTGTATTTCGTCAAGGAAGCTGCGCTGGTTTTTCGCACGGCGGACAGCCGCCGTCGCAACCGCGATAATGCGCGTGACGCCGCTTGCGTCGCAAAGCTTTCTGAACATCTTCAACGTCCTGATTGTCTCGGCGACGCGCTGGGGCTTCAAAAACCCGTCGCGCTCCATATCCTGCCCTAAACGAACGCTTTCTTTGAGTTCGTCGACAACCATAAAATACCCGTCCGCAAACAGGTCGACGATAACAAGTCTTGCCGAATTCGAGCCTAAATCGATGATGCCTATCTTTTCCACTACATACTCCCCGAAGCGCGGATTTTGTCTTAAAATTTGTCTTAAAATACGCCTTCGCTTTTATATACCCAAAATAAAAAAACTATTGTGCAAATTATAACACGTTTTTTTTCATTTGTATATATTTTTTAAAAAAGTTTATGCAATTTGCACAAAGAAATTTTTAAAAGAGCTGCGGGGCAATGCTTTTTAAGGGTATTTTAACAAATTCGCGGTTGTTCCAGTCCCTATGCGGCACCGTGAGCCGCTCGTCGCGAATGGTTTTATCGCCGTAAAAAATTATATCGATATCGAGCGTCCTGTCCTCCCAACGCTTATCGCGCACCCTGCCGCACTCCGCTTCGATACGCTGGGTTTCGTCCAGAAGGTTATGCGGCGGCAGAACGGTGGAAATCAAAACCGCGCAATTTAAAAATTCGTTCTTCGCGACGCCGCCGTACGGCTGCGTTTTTATATATTCGGAAACCTTTTCAACGGTTATGCCTCGCGTCGCATTAAGCTTTTCTATCGCCGTATCGAGTAAAGCCTTTTTATCGCCCAAGCTCGACCCGAGCGAGAGATATACCTTTTCGCGTTTGAGGCTTACCGTAACCCCGACGTTAGAAAATTTGCGCTTCATCGGGGCTTGCGGCTTCCATACCGTGAGCGAAATCTCGGAAACGGACGGAAATTTTTCGAAGAGCCCGAAAACGCACTCGTAGGCAAGCTTTTCGATTAAATCGTACGTGTTTGACGAAACGATTTCGGTTATGAGCTTGCACGCGGCGGAATAGTTCACCGTCTTATTAAGGTCGTCGCGTTTCGCCGCTTCGTAAAAATTTGTAATTATATCCGCGTCGAATATAAAGGGCTGCGGGTTTACTTTTTCGGGAGGGTTCACGCCGTGGCAGGCGGAAATTTCCAGCCCGCGGATTAATATTTTATTCACCGTACACCTCTTTTACCGCCTGAACGTTTTCCTTTACGTCGTGAACGCGCACGAAAAGGATTTTTTTCCGTGCCGCAATACGCGTGGTTTCGAGCGTGGGCGCAAGCCTGCCCTCGACGTCGCCGCCGAACATAGATTTTCGGCTTGTCCCCAATAAAAGAGGGTATCCGTCGAACGACAGCCTTTCGTAGCCGTTTACAAGCTCGAAGTTCTGCTCGCGGTTTTTCGCGAAGCCTATGCCGCCGTCGAGGATAATTTTGTTTTGAGCTATGCCCGCGGCAAGCGCGGTATTTACGCTGTTTTTAAGGAAATCTTTAACGGGCTGCCATATATCGCCCGTAAGCGGCGTTTTCGCGTTGTGCATTATGCAAGCCGCCGCGCCGCAGCCCGCAATTACGCTTGCCATATCCTCATCGTGCGTAAGCCCCCACACGTCGTTAATCATATCCGCGCCCATAGAAAGCGCCGCCTTTGCCGTCTTTGAAAAATAGGTATCCACCGAAACGGGAATACCGAAATTCTTCTTTACGAGGTAAAGCGGCTTTTCGAGGCGGGAAATTTCCTCCTCGGCGGAAACGGGGGTATGACCGGGTCGGGTAGACTGCGGCCCTAAATCTATAACCGCCGCTCCGTCCTTTACCGCCCTTTCGACGGTGCGCAAGACGGTATCCGCGGTGTTGCGGCTGCCTGCAAAAAAACTGTCGGGCGTGAGGTTTACAATCGCCATAACGTAGGTGTAGTTTTCAAAATTTTTATTGCCGATTAACATTGCACTCCTTTATTAAGCCTTCCCCTTTGGGGAAGGT
>DOCD01000002.1:9048-9268 GCA_003503945.1 Clostridiales bacterium
TTCCCCTTTGGGGAAGGTGGCTGCAAAGCAGACGGATGAGGTTACAACATTATAAAGCCCTCATCAGTTTCGCTAACGCTCAACAGCTTCCCCTGACGTGAAGCCTTTTGCTATTTTATGAGAGAGAACACTTCGCGTTTCTTTTCTTCGGGGAAGTCGCCCGCAATGCTGTACGAAAGGGTTTTGCTGCCAAACTTTTTAACCCCGCGGCAGGTCATGC
>DOCD01000083.1 GCA_003503945.1 Clostridiales bacterium
GGGGGGGGCACTTTTTAGAGATTTTATGCGCAGCATAATATACTCCTCCGTAAGTATGTAGTTGTGATAATTATAGCACGCTGAAGGTAATTTTGCAAGCGGCTCGGCGGCGCGGGGCTTGAGTTTTTTCGGTTTTTGTGCTATAATGCGTAAAAATATGCGAAAGAGGTGCTGACGATGAAAGGAATGGAATATACCGCAAGACAAAAACAGGCTGCCTTAAAAATGTGGCTTGTCGATAAGGTCGATATTCTCAAAGTGGCGTATGCGTTCAAGTGTACCGAACGTAGTCTATGGCGTTGGAAAGCAAAATACGACGGCACGCTCGACAGCCTCGAAAACGGCTCAAAAGTTCCGCTGACGCCGCACCCGAACGCGCACTCTGTGCAAGAGGAGGAGCATATACGGGAATTGTTTGATGAGAACCCCGATATAAGTTACACAGAGGCATTAGGCGAGTTACGAACGCGATACGGTTATTCACGCACCTATTTCGGGTTTTATCGTTTTGTGGTAAAACACGGACTGCGCCCGTCGCAGGAAATCAAGAAAACGCCGTATGACCCTAAGCCATACGATACGCCTTTAATGCTCGGCTATAAATGGCAAATGGACGTTAAGTATGTTCCGCGTGATTGCAATAAAGGGCATTTCCGAAAAGAGTGGTATTATCAATACACGATAATCGACGAGGCGACGCGAGAACGGTTCCTGTACCCGTACAAAGAAAAATCGGGATATTCAACGGTAGATTTTGTAAAGCGGGCAATCGTATATTTCGGGTACGCGCCTGAGATTATTCAGACCGATAACGGTACCGAGTTCACGAACCCGCAGCACACGAAAGAGAGTACGGTACATATTCTCGATAAACTCCTTACGCAACTGAAAATCAAACACCAACTCATACGCATAAGAACGCCGCGTCATAACGGGAAAGTAGAGCGCAGTCATAGGAGCGACCAAGAGGCATTTTATAATCATCTGACATTTACGACCTACGAGGAGTTGAGAGAAAAAATGCAGGCGTGGAACGTGCGATACAATAACCGTCCTCATTCTCAACTGCGGAACAAAGAGGGCAAACGCGTATGGCTTACGCCGATTCAGAAAAGAGCCGAATTGCTCGAACTCCTGAAAGAGAACAGAGAAAAATACGCAGTCCGATTTCTCAAAGGCAGAGCGGCATAGACGAAACAATACGAAAGAGAGGGGAGAAAAGCCCTGCGAAATGACGCAGAGCGGTTTTTTACTGTCTTGAAACAGGTTTGTTTGACTTTTTGCGGCTGTTGTGGTATCATATTTGGCACGATAGGACGTCCAAACAGTATGATTTTTCAGGTTAAGCACAGTACAAATAAGATTTTTTCAAAAAAATTCAAAAAGTTACTGAAAAATGCTTGACAAACATCAAAAAGCTGTATAATTCCTATTGACAAAATAGGAATTAAAAATTATAATTAAATCATACTTGATTTATAGGAATTAGAATTTTGAAAACAATATACGTAGACAATGCGGCAACCACCGCAATGAGCGACAGGGCTATCGCCGCAATGACGCCCTATTTAAAGGAAATTTACGGCAATCCGTCCTCCCTGCATACGGCGGGGCAGGTCGCGAAAGAGGCGCTCGAAAATGCGCGCGCGGACGTAGCCTTGTGCCTGAACGCCGACCCGAGGGAAATTTACTTTACTTCGGGCGGGAGCGAGTCGGACAACCAGTGCATACGTTCCGCCGCGCTCAACGGCTTGAAAAAGGGCAAAAAGCATATTATAACCACCGCGTTCGAGCATCACGCCGTATTGCACACCTTAAAGAAGCTTGAAAAAGAAGGTTTCGAGGTAACCTATCTCGACGTGCACGCCGACGGGCTCGTTACGGCAAAGCAGGTGGAGGAGGCTATCCGCCCCGACACCGCGCTGGTTACGGTTATGTACGCTAATAACGAGGTCGGCACCATTCAGCCCGTGCGCGAAATCGGCGAAGTCTGTAAAAAGGCGGGCGTGGTTTTCCACACCGACGCCGTTCAGGCGGTAGGGCATATCCCCGTCGACGTAAAGGCGGACAATATCGATATGCTTTCGCTTTCGGCGCATAAATTCCACGGGGCGAAGGGCGTCGGCGCGGTATATTGCAGAAAGGGTATCCCTCTCAACACCTTCGTCGAGGGCGGCGCGCAGGAGCGCGGCAGAAGAGCGGGAACCGAAAATTTGGCGGGTATCGCGGCAATGGCGGCGGCTTTAAAAGAAGCGTGCGAAAATATGAGCGCAAATTCGGAAAAAATGCTTGCGCTCCGCGACAGGATTATAGACGGACTTTTGAAAATCCCGCACTCCAAATTAAACGGCGACAAAGTAAAAAGGCTGCCCTCGAACGTGAATATGTGCTTCGAGGGAATAGAGGGCGAGGGGCTTTTGTTGCATCTCGACGACAGGGGTATATGCGCTTCATCGGGTTCGGCGTGCACTTCGGGCTCTTTGGACCCGTCGCACGTACTGCTTGCTTTGGGGCTTCCGCACGAGGTCGCGCACGGTTCGCTGCGCATCAGCCTTTCGGAATACAACACCGACGAGGACGCGGACGCAATACTAAAAGCCGTGCCCGAGGTCGTGGAGTATCTTCGCGGCATTTCCCCCGTCTGGGAAGAGCTTGAAAAAGGCGAAAGAAAACATCTGATATAGTTCACGAATTTTTGTTTCTATTCTGCGAAACAAAAATTCCGTGATTTTTAGCGGCTCTGCCGCTCTGCCCGCAATCATTAGGGCAAACAATTATATAATTGCGGGCATTCACACCGCTGAGGCGCACGTATGCGCTAATAGGGTCTGCCTGCCAAAAAGTGTGATTTTTGGCGGCAACGAAATTATTTTAAATAAATAATCACGGCGCATATTTCCGCAGGAAATATGCGCGTGAACGGGAGTATTATATGGCTTTATACAGCGAAAAAGTAATGGATCATTTCAGAAATCCTCGCAACGTCGGCAAGATAGACGACGCGGACGGCATAGGCGAAGTCGGCAACGCTAAGTGCGGCGACATAATGAAAATTTATCTTAAAATAGATAACGGCATAATAACCGACGTAAAGTTCAACACCTTCGGCTGCGGCAGCGCGATTGCTTCGTCGTCGATGGCTACCGAGCTTATAAAGGGCAAGCCCCTTTCCCAGGCGTTGGAGCTTACCAACAAGGCGGTTGCCGAGGCGCTGGACGGGCTTCCCGCGCACAAGCTGCACTGCTCCGTGCTGGCGGAGGAGGC
>DOCD01000123.1:0-154 GCA_003503945.1 Clostridiales bacterium
AAATAATCGTGTGCGCCGAAAAATCGCGCAAAGAGGGCGAGTAGCCCTCAAATCGAAAAATAATTGACATCATCGAATGTCAATGATTTTTCGAAAAATTAAAAATATTTATGGAGGTAACAAATTTGTCGGCTAATTTCGAAGCTAAAAAAGT
>DOCD01000123.1:460-1087 GCA_003503945.1 Clostridiales bacterium
GGCTAATTTCGAAGCTAAAAAAGTTGTCGTTGAAGAGATAACAAACAAGATAAAAGACTCGAAGTCGGTTGTTTTGGTAGATTACAACAAGCTTACCGTCGCAGAAGTTTCCGAACTCCGCAACAAATGCAGACAGGCAAACTGCGAGTACAAAGTCTATAAAAACACGCTTGTAAGAAAAGCTTTCAACGATTTGGGATTTAAAGATTTCGACGCTGACCTCAACGGCCCCACGGCTGTCGCGTTCGGCGCGGACGAAACTTCCGCAGCAAAGCTTATGAGCGAAGCGGCTAAAAGCTACGAGGGCAAAATCGTGGTAAAAAGCGCGTTCGTCGATAACGCTTACGTTGACAAGGCAGGCGCGAAGGCTCTCGCTTCAATGCCTTCGAGGGAAGAGTTGGTTGCAAAGATGCTCGGCTCGATGCAGGCGCCTATGGCAAACTTCGCAGGCGTACTGAACAATCTGTTGTCGGGTATTGTAAGAGTGCTGAACGCAGTTGCTCAAAAGCAGGAAGCTTAAAACGCATATACGCGTCGCAATACTTTGTTGAACTCCGCTTTACTTCGGGTCACATGCGTCAATGTATGCTCCCCTCGTAAATACTCGTTCGCCTTGTCTTGCTCGCA
>DOCD01000123.1:1359-4982 GCA_003503945.1 Clostridiales bacterium
CTGCGGCAACTTTCAGTCATTTACTTCTGTGTAAACTCCTTCAAGTTTTCCTCGTTCGCCTTGTCTTGCTCGCATCTCTGCGTTTTATTGAAAAACAAATTATAAGTTGGCGAACTTTAAAAAACGCAAAAAAATATTAAATATAAAAATTTCAGGAGAATTTTAAAATGGCAGACGTTAAAAAGTTTATTGAAGAAGTTAAATCCATGACCGTGTTGGAGCTCAACGAGCTCGTAAAGGCACTTGAAGAAGAATTCGGCGTATCCGCAGCGGCTCCCGTAGCAGTAGCGGCGGCTCCCGCAGCAGGCGCGGCTCCCGCAGCGGCAGCGGAAGAAAAGACCGAGTTCAACATCGTTCTTAAAGATTGCGGCGCTAAGAAAATCGACGTTATCAAGGTTGTTCGCGCATTCACCGGCCTCGGCCTTGTAGAAGCTAAGCAGGCTGTTGAAAAGGGCGGCGTGCTCAAAGAGAACGTAGCTAAAGAAGAAGCAGAGAAAATCGTTGCAGACCTCAAAGCGGCAGGCGCAACGGTGGCTATGGAATAATTTAAAAACAAATTTAACCCCGCGGTTCGGTACACCGAACCGCGGGGTTTTATATTTGCGTACCGCAAGCATTTTTCCGCAAGGCAAAATAAAAGGGAAATGAGTTTAAAAATGATTGACGTACCGCAAGCATTTTTCCGCAAGGCAAAATAAAGAGGATTTAAGACTAAAAATGATTGACAATAATTTGAATAAAAAGTAAAATGAAAGGGTAACCGTTTAATGGGTTACCCTTTACTTTATATCACGGTAGGGACAAGCAATGTCAAAAAAATCCAGATTAGCAATTTTATCGTTAGCGCTTGCGGGGTTGGTAGGCGTATCCGCCGCAACGTCCGCTTGCACGGTTAAAACAAAACACCCGCGCGTTAAAATATCGATAAGCTTCCTCGAAGAAACTTACGACGTGGAGTACACCCTTTACAGAAATATGTATCCGCAGACCGTTCAGCACTTTATCGAGCTTGCCGACGGCGGATTCTACGATAATACCATAATCCACGACTACAAGAATAACGACTGGCTGGGCGGCGCGTATTCTTATAACGCCGTCGTCACCTCGGGCGATAACGAAATTCAGACCGATTACAGCGCGGCCTATACTTCGGGCTCTTTGGCGGAGTATCTCGAAAATAACTGCAAGGAAGCGGCGTATTACGATATGTTCGAAGCGGGCAAATTTACCCCGTCGGTGTTCAAACGCACGGTTTACAACGATAAGGGCGACCCCGAAGTCGACTCTGCCGACGCGCTTGCAACGCTTATAGGCGAGTTTTCCGAAAACGACCACAAAATAGAGTCTGGTGCGCTTTCGGCTTCTTACGGCGCGCTTAAAATGATGTATTACGAAAAGGGCGATTCCAACCAGAAGGTCACCATAAAGAACAGCTTTGGCGAGCTTTTGGAGCACGATTACCGCTATAACTGCGCGACGAGCGTTTTCACGATGCAGATGGGTAACTCCACTTCGTACAGCGCAACCAAATATTGCGTGTTCGGCGAGCTTCGCAACGACTCCGCAAAGAAGGCTTTGCAGTCGCTTACCGACGCGATAGCCGATTACGTCGACACGATTAGCAAATTCACCACTACGGTCGATACCAAGGTCGACACCCTCGACAGGTTTGCTGAGGACGACGGCAGGGATATAGAAAAGCAGTTTACTTTAACTTCCGTACCTCTTATCGTAAAGACGGTTGAAGTGACGAAATACTAAATTTATCACAAAAAAACAGCCCGCTATCTTCGTTTGCGAAGTATAGCGGGCTTTATTTATAAGGCTCCCCCCCCTGTTGTAGCCTTCCCCTGCGGGGAAGGTGTCCGCGCCGTAAAGGCGCGGACGGATGAGGAGTGAAGTATTACCTCATCAGTCACTCGCTCACGCTCGTGACAGATTCCCCGAAAGGGGAAGCCTAAAATAAGGATAAGCGCCGTAAAGGCAAAGACGGTTGAGGAGAAACCATGTATTCATTCCACGGGGTATATGTTGCTTATTTTGCCGCCCGATATGTCGACGGCAAAATATTTTATTTCGAAAAGGTTTTCCGCTTTGGGGTAAACCAGCCCCGCCGCGGTCACGTCGCCGTGCGCCGAATAGAACTTTTCGGGCGGCACCGCCACGCTGACAAATTCCCCGAGATAGCTTTTTAAATCATCCGCGCGCGGTTTCAGTTCGTCGTCGAGGTATCGCGCAAAATCGCCCCGAGTCAAAACGCTTTCGAAGAACGCGAAGTGAATTACGTCGTTTTCGGGCGGGCGGGTTTCGACCGTTTTGCTCGATAAAAGGGTAAGCGTTTCGCCGTCGTACCCGTATTCGCATTGCGCTATCGCCGCGGTGCACGTTGCAAAGGGGACGTCCGCGCGCAGCCGGTCGTCGAATTCCGCCCGCCGCACTTCGTTGAAAAAAATCACTTTTCCCGTATCCGAAATAATTATAAGATAATCGCCGCCGTACAGCGCGAGCACGTCGCGCCCGCCTATTTTCCGTTCCTCCGCGCGCACGGCTTTAAACTTTTGCGGGAGGGGAATTAAGCCGAATTCCGCGCCCTCTGCCGAAAGATAAGTTTCCCCCTGAGAAAACACGGTTATAAGGTTTCCGCAAAACCTCGTCTGGTAAATTACCTCTATCCGCGTCGATTTGAACGCGAAATCTTTTATATAAACGATCGCGTCGCCCTCCGTCAGATACACGTCGGCGAATTTGGGCGGGGCGGTTAAAAATTTTTTGTCGATAATAAACCCTGCGGGTTGAAGTTCGTCCGCGGGGATAACCTCTGCGAATATGCCGTCCGCGGGGTCAAGCTCGACAAACTTTTCAAAGCCGTTGATAACGCCCAGATAAATGCCGTTGAGCTTTAAAGCCGCCGTAACGCAAGAAAGGAAATAAACTCTCATATTTTATTATTTATGTATATACCGTCGCTTTTATGTCAATATAAACCTTGTAACAAAAATCACGGAGGTTCGTATGAATAAAATCAACGGCTATACGGAAGAAGAGGCGAAAAATCTTGTGGAGTTCGTGCGGGACGGCAAAAAAGCCGGTATGACGCTTTCGGGCTTGTTCGAGTCCTACGCAAAAAAGACGGGCAGGGCAAAGGGCAGCGTAAGGAATTACTATTACGCGTTGCTGCGTTCGAGCGGGGACAAGCGCGTGAAAAATCTTCTGAACGGTACGGGGCTCAAAGCCGAGAAGATAATTCAGTTTTCCGAAGCGGAAACGGACGAAATGCTCAAAGAAATTTTAAAGCAGAAGAGCAAGGGGATTTCGGTGCGCAAAGCCGTTTTAAACCTTGCGGGCGGCGACGACAAGCTTATGCTTCGCTACCAGAACAAATACAGGAACGTGCTCACGAAACAGCCCGAGCGCATAGAAAAGCTTATGAAGGAGTGCGGGCTCGACGGCGGCACGGACGAAGCGCGCAAGAAGCTCGAGGACGAAATCAACGGGCTCTACGACAGGCTTGCGGGCAGCTTAAAAGAGGAGAACAAGCGGCTTACCGCGGTAATTAAAAAGCTTACCGACGAAAATTCGCTTTTAAAGCTGCAAATCAAAAATTTAAGATAATAAAAAGCGGG
>DOCD01000087.1 GCA_003503945.1 Clostridiales bacterium
GCCCCGAGCGCTTTTGAAGCGCTCGGGGCGTTTTTCATATTTTTAAACGAAATACTCGGTGAAAACCACGTTCAGCCCGCCGAATACGTAAATGTTTACAAACAAAAGCCCGAGGCAAATAGCAGTCACAATCGAAATCGCAATGACAAGCCCACGCACCTTTGCTTTGAACATTTTAAAGCGGAATACGAATAAAAACGCGACCAAAAGGTATGCAAAGCCCATTACGAGTTTGGGGACGAGAGTCCCCAAACTTCCGCCCAAAGGGCGGAACATTATCGCAGCAAGGTAGAAAATGGGTATCGCAATGGCGGCGTTGGTTACGGGCAGGCCCTCGAACGACGTCCTTTCGCCGCTGTTCTTATCCTGCAACCTCAGCTCCTCAGTTACGTCGTAGTAAGCAAGGCGTATGAGCGCTGCGAGCACGTACACGACGAAAATTATCAAATAATACCACTCGTGCATACCCAGCCCGAAGCCTATCATTGCGGGCGCGACGCCGAACGCGATTAAGTCCGACAAAGAATCTATCCTTTCGCCGAACATTTTGTCCTCTTTTGTTCTGCCGCGGCGCGTCTTTGCAACGACGCCGTCGAACGCGTCGCACACGCCCGAAATCCAAAGGCAGATTACCCCGCCGAAAAAGGGATAGCCCATCGCCGACAGGCAAATGCCCGCGACTGCCGATATAACCGACAAATATGTAAGTATTATACCGTAATGCCAGTAGCCTACGAAAAATTTAAGCGTGTTCTTCATTTTGTTTTTCCTCCGATGCTTCCCGCTCTTTCGCTATATCGCTGACGGACAAAAGTTCGCACTCCAAAAGCGGCGCTTCCTGCGGCTCGTCCCCGCGGGACTTCCTATGAAGCAAACGTGTATGAAAGGCAAGCGTTATGATTCCGCTTACCACTATGCTGAGATAATACGACACCGTGCGCATAACCATCATTGACGACAGTATGAACGCCGTATCGGCGAAAATCAAACCGAAAATACGCACGTAAAGATATTCGAATACCCCCACGCCGCCGGGCATGGGCAACGAGGTGTAGCCGACAGTTATAAAGGACTGCAAAACGAAAATATCCCAAAAAGGCGCGTCCGGGTCGGCGGCGATACATATGCAACAGGTTATAAGCACCCTCACTACGCGCTGGCAGACGTTGAATACGAGGGCGATAAATAAGACGAAAGGCTTCTTTTTGAACTGCATAAAGCAATCCGCGTATTTGCCCACTTCCACCTCTACTTTATTGCGCCACTTTTCGGGATTTTTGACTATCCTCATTTTGGTAAGCAAAGTTATAATGCCGTTACAGAATTTTTTGAGCGCCTTATTGAAGGTCATGCACAAAAACAGCAGAACGAACAGCGCCGACTGTATCACAACGCCCAAAATTACGAAAAACTTCGACCAGAACTCGAATTCCAAAAACAGCTGCGGTCTGATTGCAAAGGCAACAGCCGTAAGCACCACGAGCGAGGCGATGTATGCAACGGTGTTCATAACGAGCGTGAACGAAGCCGTGCCCGCGCTCATTCCGTCCTTCACCATATAATATGCCGAAGCGGGCTGCCCGCCCGTAGCCGACGGGGTTATCGCGGAATAATAAGTATATGCGGACGAATACGCAAAGGACGGCAAAAGGCGGGTTTTATGCCCGAGGCTGCGGCTGATGGTGAAAAGGCTTAATCCCTCGAAAATTATCCCCATAATCATGCAGACTACGGAAAGAATCAAAAGCCACCATCTGCTGTTTTTTACGAAGGCAATGATATTGCCGAAATTCAGCTCCTTATAGCTCAATAAAAGAACGGTAAGCGTTACCGCGATAAGCAACAACAGAAACGCTATGTTGCATATTTGTTTTTTCGCGCTTTTGGAAAATTTCTTCATTTATTTTGCGTACCGTTCTGTATTAACTGTATTAAACATTACTAATATAACATAATAATATTACAAAGTCAACGATATTATAACAAAAAACCGCCCCCGCTGTCAAGTTGCGGGGGCGGTTGGTTTTTATTGCTTATCTATAATATCCAGAATTTCGGATATCCTTTCGAGGTCGTCGCGGGAATAGTAATCGATGTAAATCCTGCCTTTTTTGTCGGTGCCGATAAGGCTTACCTTGGTGCGGAAGGCAAAGCGCATACGCTCGATAAGCTGTTTTAATTCGACAGAGGCAAGCGCACGCTTTTTCTTTTTGCGCTCCTCGAGGATTTCGGGCGGCACGTTGTAGGCGCGTACCTTTTTTTCGAGCTCTCTCACCGACGACTGGTTCTTTACAGCCTCGCTCGCAAAAGAAATTTGCTCCTCCGCGGGCAGCATAACTATCGTGCGGGCGTGCCCCGCGGACAGTTTGCCCTCCGCCACCATAGACATAACCTCGGGCGTTAAATGCAGAAGCCTTAAAGTATTTGCTATTGCGGGACGGGATTTGCCGATACGTTCGGCAAGCTCGTCCTGCGTAAGCTTGTAGTCGGTCATCAGCTGCTTCATCGCCGTCGCCGCTTCTATGGGGTTCAAATCCTCCCTTTGCAGGTTCTCTATGAGGGAAATTTCCTTTATTTCCCTTTCGTTATATTTTCGGATAACTACGGGGATAGTCTCTTTGCCGGCAAGCTTGCTTGCGCGCAGTCGCCTTTCGCCCGCTATTACCATATAGCTGCCGTCGCCGTTGTCGTTTACGACGATAGGCATAATAACGCCGTGTTTTTTAATCGAGTCGGCAAGCTCTCTCAAAGCCTGCTCGTCAAAGTTCTTTCGCGGCTGGTTGGGGTTGGCGGTAATTTTATCAAGCGCCATATCTTCCGCGTTTTTGCGCTCTTCTTCGGTATATTCGAACGCGCCGCGGTGCTCGAATATGTGCTCGTAAGCTTCGCCCGTATCCTTGAACAATTCGTCAAGTCCTTTGCCTAATCCTTTTGCCATAATATCCTCCCTACTATTTATCTAATCTTGTATGAAATTTTTCGTGCGTGCACGAAGAAAATATGAGCTTGCCGTCTTTATAGAAAGCTAAATCTTCAAGCCCTTCGAGGGCGTAGTCGTTTTCGAATTTTTTAAGCCACTCGGCGGTGGTTTCGTTCAGCTTAAAGAAAAATGTTTCGGAAAGCATGCCCGAAGTCGTGCAGTGCCACGTAAACCCGACTTCGGTTTTTATAAGCGAGCTTTTCAGCCCCGCGTACTCCTCTTTGTCTAAAACTTCGTCGAGCGGACGTTCCTTTTCGTTCTCCGCCGTTTTGTCGAGAGTGTAGCGGCAGGTTTCAACAAAGTCTACGGCTTCGTAAACATGCCACAGCTCCGCAGGCTTTTTGTACTTAGTGTTGCCCTTCGAAAATTCGTCGCCGAAAAAGACGTTGCCGCCGAACTTGTCCGCCTTTGCCTTGTGCCCTTTACGGTAGTCGCGGCACTCCGCTTTTACCTCTTCGTAAAGCATTTCGAAAGCAGGCAATTTTTTTCTGTCCTTTTCGGGTATGCAGCCATACTGCCTTTCTGCGGTTTTCTTTTCCCACTCTTCGAGCTCATTTAAAGCTCTTTCCGCAAGATAGGAATCGACCCTGTAAAGCCCGAACGGGTGCTCCTCGTCGTAACCCGAATTGAACGGGCAGGTCAACGAAAAGCTGTCGGCTACGGGCAAAAACGTCGCGAGCAGCTCTTCCATATTTATATTGTCGAAAGCCTTCTCGTCCTCGTAGCTTTCTATGCTTTCAAACTCGTCGTTTATCGAAATAAGTTTTACTTGCTTGTTTTCGAACTTTTCGAAAAAGCTTTCAAAATCCTTGAAGCTTTTTCTTCTGCCCTTTTTTTCGAGAATGAAGCCGTCGACCTTAAAATCCGCCAAACCCGTCGCTTCGTTAAATTCGTAGACCATAACGGGTTCTGCGCCGTATTCTGTATCGTCGACGCTGAATTTTACCGACGCGCCGTCCTTTTCAAGAAGATTTTGAAGCTGCGCTTTCGTCATAATTACCTCTGGTGGGATAAAAACTCTTCCGTCAACGCCTTATACGCCCTTGCACCGACGCACTTCGGGTCGTGCAGCATTACGGGCTTGCCGTGGCTGGGCGCTTCGGCAAGACGGACGTTGCGCGGTATGATAATTTCATACAGCCTCGTCTTGAAAAACTTCTTGATTTCGGCTGTTATCTGTTTGGAAATAAGTGCCCTGCCGTCGTACATCGTAATGACTACCCCCTCTATCTGCAAATTGGGGTTTAAGTGCTGTTTGACGAGGGCAATCGTGTTCATGAGCTGGCTTACGCCCTCCAAAGCGAAATACTCGCTCTGTAAAGGAATTATGACCGAATCCGCAGCAACCCAGGCGTTTATCGTAACCAGCCCGAGCGACGGCGGGCAATCGATAAATATGTAATCGTAGCTCGCCCTGACCTTGTCGAGGGCTTCTTTCAAAATCTTTTCGCGGTTCCTCTTATATACGAGGTCTACCTCCGCGCCCGTCAAATCCACGTTGGCGGGGAGGATATCCAAAAGCTTCACCTGCGTCGGCAATATATTTGCCGACGCAGGGTCGCCGTCTATAAGCACGTTATATACGGATTTTTTAAGCGCGCTTTTGGAAAAGCCCAACGCCGTAGTAGCGTTCCCCTGCGAGTCAATATCGACAAGCAAAACCTTTTTGCCGAATTCGGCACAGTACGCCGCCATGTTTACCGCAGTAGTCGTTTTACCTACGCCGCCTTTTTTGTTTGTAAACGCAACAATTTTTCCCATATTATTCCCTGTGTTTCACGTGAAACCGATTAACTTTCGTATTTTTTGAAAGGATTGACTGCACGGTCGTTTTCGTGCTCGTCCATATACTTTATAACTTCGTCGTAGGTCTTACCTTCCATTAAAAGGTCAACCTCTTCGGTGTAGATAGTTTCCTTTTCGATGAGAACCCTCGCCATATTGTCTAAAATGGAGCGGTTTTCGGTAAGAAGCTTCCTCGCCCTCTCGTGCTGGGTTTTAATAATATCGCGGACTTCGTCGTCAATCATTTTCGCCGTTTCTTCCGAGAAGGAGTTCCTAGTCGCCATATCCTTGCCTATGAACATCGGCTGCGAATCGTCGCTGTAACAAATGAGCCCGAGTTTGTCGCTCATGCCGAGTTCGGTCACCATTGCCCTTGCAAACTTGGTCGCCTGCTTGATGTCGTTTGAAGCGCCCGAACCGATTTCCTTTATGACTATCTCTTCAGCCACTCTTCCGCCGAGACCCATGCAGATGTCGTCGAGGAAGAAGCTCTTGGTGTAATACATTCTGTCGGTGTCAGGACGCATCATAGTGAAGCCGCCCGCGGCACCGCGGGGAATAATCGTAACCTCGTGCACGGGGTCGCAGTTGGGGCAAAGCCTTGCAAGTATCGCGTGCCCCGCTTCGTGGAATGCGGTAAGCCGCTTATCCTGCTCGGTTATAACCTTACTCTTCTTTGCGGGCCCCATAGCCACTTTATCGAATGCCTCGTAAAGCTCGGCGTTGGTTATGAATTTTTTGTCCGCCCTTGCTGCGAGTATTGCAGCTTCGTTTAAAAGGTTGGCAAGGTCCGCGCCCGAGAAGCCCGCGCTCAGTCTTGCGACGTTTCTCAAATTTACGTCGGGTGCAAGCGGTTTATTGCGCGCGTGTACCTTTAATATCTGCTCCCTGCCCTTTACGTCAGGAAGGTTGACGTATACCTGTCTGTCGAAACGCCCGGGGCGGGTCAAAGCGGGGTCGAGTATATCCGCGCGGTTGGTCGCCGCCATTACAATTACGCCCTCGTTCGACTCGAAGCCATCCATCTGGACAAGTATCTGGTTGAGGGTCTGCTCCCTCTCATCGTTGCCGCCGCCGAGCCCCGCGCCGCGGTGACGCCCTACCGCGTCGATTTCGTCTACGAATATAATGCAGGGCTGGTTCTTCTTAGCCATATCAAAAAGGTCGCGCACACGCGAAGCCCCGACGCCGACGTACATTTCAACGAAGTCGGAGCCCGATACCGAAAAGAACGGAACGCCCGCTTCGCCCGCAACGGCCTTGGCAAACAGTGTTTTACCCGTTCCCGGAGGGCCTACCAAAAGCACGCCTCTCGGGATACGCGCCCCTAAATCGGAGAATTTTTTCGGCTGACGCAAAAACTCTACGATTTCCGCAAGCTCGACCTTTTCTTCTTCCGCGCCCGCAACGTCGGCAAAGCGCACTTTGATATTCGTCGATATGCGTGCCTTCGTCTTTGCAAAGCTCATAACCTTGCCCGCGCCGCCCATTGACGAACGGATAATCAGGAAGAACACAACGCATACGATAACCAGCATCAGAACCGAGAAAGCCGTCGAAACCCAGCTGCCCGCGTTGGGGTTTTCCTGGTCGATTACTACCCCGAGCTCGAACTGCCATTTATCGAACTTAGCCGAATCCCAGCTGTCGGAGCCGTACGACGACGGGCCGTAACAGTAATACGCTTTAATCTGGTTGCCTTTATCGTTTAAAACGTAACCCGTATACTCGTAGCCGCTCGTAGATACTTTCCATATTACTACAAGCGCCTCTTCCTTATCGTCCGCGGTCACGATTTTACCGTCTTTTACCTTGTAACCCTCAAGCGTCGATTCGTCAAGCTTACTGCGTATTTCGCCGTCGACGACGTTAGGCTTACGCTCCTCGTCGAAGTATTGGGCGTTTTCGATGTACTGCTCAAACTCCGTCCTTGTAATTTTTCTTGCGCCACCATTCAATAGCTGTGTGATAAGTACTACGCCGACCGCAATAATCAGCAACCCGATGATGACCCAAGTGATAATTCTGCCCTTTTTACTCAAAATCAGTCTCCTTTAAATTAAATAACAATGATATTTTACCATATAACGGTAACGTTTTCAAGCGTTTGACAGTCAAAAATATAAGATATCACTTAATTTTTATATTATTTTCACCTGTCGGAATAACCTTGATTTTTTGATTTTTTTGGATTTTTTATTAAAATTTTTGTATGCGCTACACTATTTTTAACGTTAAAAAATGTTTAACGTGAAACATTCAACCAAATTTTTTAACCTAAACAGTGTTTCACGTGAAACATAAAGCGCAGTTTTACGGTAAGTTTGTCAACAAAATATACACACTGCCGTAAAATTAATGTTAATTTGTGGAATTTCTATTAATTCGGTCAATATAAACCCTTAATATTTTGGGTATTTAACAAAAATTAATAACAAATACTTGAAAAATATTATATTTTAATAAAAACGGGTCAATAACCTTTGCGAGGTAAATATTTTATGGACTATTCGTTTAATTTATATAATTCTCTTGCGCCCAACGGCGTGTGTCTGACGCTTAAAAAAATGGTTGCAACCGACGGCCCTGCGCCCGTCGTTTTATGTATCGGAAGCGACTTGTCGATAGGCGACAGCCTCGGCCCTATTACGGGTACTAAGCTTAAAAGCTCCCTTTCGGGGCTCAACTGCTACGTATACGGCACGCTCGCAAAGCCTATAACCGCACACGAAGTCAAGTATATGAACGAATTTTTAAAGCTCACCCACCCCGACAGCCCGATTATCGCCGTCGACGCCGCGGTGGGCCTTGCGGGAGACATAGGACTTATAAAAATAAGCCGCCGCGGGCTTAAACCCGGAAGCGGGGCGAACAAAAAGCTTGCAAAGGTCGGCGACGTATCGATTATGGGCATTATCGCCGAACAGTCGCTTTTCAATTATTCACTGTTTTCGGCGACAAGGCTGAATATGATATATAAAATGTCGGAAATTATTGCGGAAGGGATAACCTCGTTTATTTTGGATTATATTCAGAACTCCAACATAAGGGGTGCCTATGATTTGGCACGCAAAATTATTTAGCGCTTTATAGCGGGGAATTTCCGGCAGCAAAGCGCTGCGCTCTAAATAACATAAAAATAAAACAGCGGGATAAAATACCCGCTGTTTTTAAAGCTCTATTATCGCTTTGCCCGACTTTATCGCATAATTTACGGTGTAGAATGTTCCGCCCGATTTCTTTCTCAAAAAACAGATAAGGGCGTCGCAGCCGTCAACCATAAATCTGTTCCGTCCGTGCATGCAGCCCGAGCTGTAGTTTTCCGATAAAGTAATAACCTCGTCGCAGCAATCGAGGATATTTTCGTACCTTAACTTGTTCCCGCGGGAAAAAACCGTACTCTGGTCGGCGCAGGGAAGGCAGGCGGTAAGATTTATTTCATACTTTTTTTTGAGGTTTAAAACACATTCCGCAGCCGCCATATCGAAGCCCAAAGCCATTCCGCAAAGGAATTTTTCGGTACCCGTCTTTATCAAATTTTCCGTAACTCTATCCAGAAGATTATAGTCTAGCGGATAGGCGTTTAAATTTCTGTGGCCGCTGAAAGCGCAGACTTTATACATAGGCGCAACCCTTAACGGCGCATAATTTTTAGCGCTGCGCCCCGCGCTTTTACTTTTACTATTAAAGCGGATTTTTTCTCTCTTTGCCCAGCCCGCGCGGATACGCGGAAGGGGTGTTTTTTATCTTTTTTATCACTATGAGCGAGCGGCTGCCGTACCCCTCCGGAAGCTCGTATTTCAATATTTTTTCCACTTCCCCGCCGAGGATTTTTATCGCATTTGCGGCTTCTTTTACTTCGTCGTCGCAAGCTCCTTTATAGGCTATAAACTTCCCTCCGACTTTGACGTAAGGCAAACAATATTCGCATAAAGTGTTAAGTCTCGCAACCGCGCGCGCGCAGGCAAAATCGAATTTTTCCCTCATTTTTTTGTCGCGCGCCCCGTCCTCGGCTCGGATATTTTCGACTTGTACACTTTTCAGTTCGAGGTTATCTACAACTCTATTTAAAAACGTGCATTTCTTGCCGGTGCTCTCTACGAGCGTAAAGCTTAAATCATCTCTCACTATTTTCAAAGGAATAGAAGGAAATCCTCCGCCCGAACCTATTTCGACGACGTTTGCACCCTCTGAAAAAAGACTTTCACCGACGGCGCTGTCTAAAAAATGCTTGTAAAAGATGCCCTTTTCGTCCGAAACGGACGTAATATTGCACATTTTATTGAAGCTTACGAGCATTTCACCGAATTTTTCAAACTTCTCGGAAAATTCGTATTTTATAAGATTTTCATAAAAATCAAAGTCCATAGCGCTATTATAACACGAAATAAAGGCAAATACAATACAAAGTTTATCGACAATAAAAAATTTCCACAATCTTTATTTTCCTGTGGAATTGTTCATACCTTTAATTTCTTATTTTTTTATTTAAAAGCTTTCGAAAAAGCGGCTTGAAAGTTATCAACTTATACCCAAACTCTCAACAGCGGTGTGCACAAAAAAATATACTTTTTTCCACAGCTTAATGGTAGTCAATTTGGTTGCTTTTTGCGCTTATTTTTG
>DOCD01000017.1:0-17068 GCA_003503945.1 Clostridiales bacterium
AGAGCGGTGAATAACGCAAAGTCCGGTGCAGAAGAAACAGATAAATATAATGATATTTTCGGGAGGGAAATATGAAATTAAATTGGAAAACATTGCTTATGGCGGTTTTGATGTCCGTTTCGGTTGCGGCTTTCGCAGGTTGCGGAGATAAAAAGGGCCCAGACGACGGCGGGACGAACAACCAGACGGAGGATTACGGAACCTTGACGATTGCCGACGTCAAGGTCTGCATTACTGACGACAGAGCCTGCACTTTTGCAGAAATCGTGCCTGTATTTTCAAAACCCGACAAAGCCGAAACGCTTACCTACACTTACGATACGTCGGAAATCAGGATAGAAAACGGCATCGTAACGCCTTTGAAGCGCATTGACAAAAAAGTAAACGTGCGCGCCAAAAGCGAACATTTCAACGTCGTGTTCGGCGTCGAGGTGGAAAGGCTGCGCTTCGGCGACAGTATGTACGACGTAACCAGATTCCCCGTTTCGGTAAGAGCCGCAACCTGCAAGGCTGTTACGGCGGACACGACGCTGTTTATAGGCGACAGCTTTATGGACGACTATTTTATCGGCGACTATATGAGTACTTATTCATCCGATAAAGTCGTGCTTAACGCGGGAATGAGTTCTACCACGTCCTACCACTGGGAAGCCGCGTACAGGCAGATAATCGGAGCCACCGCGCCGAAGAACATAGTTCTGCACGTCGGTACAAACAATTTTTACGATATGCACGACCTTGCGGATGAAACGGAAGAAAGTTTAACGCGGCTTTTTATGCTTATTCATTCGAGCTATCCCGCAAGCAATATCTATTGGTTCAACATTACCCAGCGCACGGATACGGCTTATTCTTCGCAGGTAACCGAAACCAACTCCGCAATTGCCGATTGGTGCAAAGGCTACGACTGGATAACCTGCGTAGATACCTGTTCGAAGGTAACGGGTCCGATGCTCAAAGACGACGGCGTGCACCCCAAAACCGAAACCTACAAGGTATTTACGGACGCACTTGTTGCGGCAGGCTGTCAGATAGTTTTAAAATCATAAAAATAAAATCAGGAGATTAAATGATGAAAAAAATAAAATCAATCATTACATTGGGGCTTGCCGCGGCTTTGCTTTCTACTGTGGGGTTTGCCGCGTGCGGAAAAACAATCGACGAGTACGCGCTTTCCGCATACACGGGCGAGAACAAGGACGAAAACGGCAATACCGTATACAACACGGAGCTGTTTTACAGCAACAGCGTGCAACAGGGATACGCCGATCCGCAGGTTCTGGACGACACTGCTCAATCGGGTTACTACTTTCTTTACGGCACGTCGGGCAACTTTGCGGCAATGCGCTCAAAAAACCTTGCCGAATGGGAAAACGTGGGACCCACTTTCCCGAGGGCAAAGCAGGGCTATGACGGCGAAAAGGTAACCTGGACGAATAACTGGGCGCCCGAATGTATTTATGACCCCGAAGCGGACGACGGCAAGGGCGGAAAAGGTCTGTACTATCTGTTTTTCAGCGCGACGCCCGATTATAACGACAAAACGTGGAACAACGTAGACGACACGCAGCCCGGAGTCGTGAGCAGCAGTTGTATGTACAATATGTACGTTGCCACGGCGAAGAGTCCCGAAGGACCTTTTATGATGGTCGACTTTTCGGATAAGCACAATTACAACACCCAGGCGGGGATTGAAATTACCGAAGAGCAGGCGCAAAACAACGAATATGCGTACGTAACCAACCGCGGCAAGTACTATCAGGCGGCTTTCCCTCACAAATGGGCAAAGTATTGCCTGTTCTCTCCCGACGAGTTTTCAAAGTTAATGCAAAAGAACAAAGTAGGTACGGGCGGCGCGGCGAACACCGCACCCGAAGCGGGCTACATAGGCTCAATCGACCCGTCGCCGTTCGTCGACCCCGTAACCAATAAAAAATATCTGTACTTCAAAACCGAAGCTCAGGGCTGGAACATAAACGTAGTAGTCGAAATGAAAGACTGGCTTACGCCCGATTGGTCTAACGCGCACTACGTAATCGCCAGCAACTTCTACACCATTGAGGATTGGCAAAAGGGCATTAACAAGGGCGTTTCCTACGAAAACACTTACTGTAACGAAGGTCCTTTCGTGCTGTATCACAAGGATAAAAACGGCGACGACAAGTATTACTTCACATACTCCGTCAACGATTTCGGCACAAGCGACTATCAGGTAGGTATGGCGGTTGCGGACAGTCCCACAGGACCCTTCCGTAAACTTACCGAAGCGGAGGGCGGACTTTTGCTCTGTTCATCCACGACCGATTCCGAAACGATATCGGGCGCGGGACACCATTCTTTCGTTACATACGGCGAACAGCTGTATATAGCATATCACCGCCACAACGATTTCATCGCAGGCGGCAGCCTCAGATACACCGCGATTGACGAGGTTAAGTTCATCACCGTCGAAGATAAGTTCGGCAATGAATTGGAAGTGCCTTACGTAAACGGCCCTACCGACAGTATGCAACCCCTTCCCGAAGGTTACACCGGTTACAAGAACGTTGCGGGCAAAGCGCAGGTTTCCTGCACGGACGAAAGCGCGGATACCAAGTGGGTTACGGACGGACTTTTATCGGTTCACAAGGTTGCCGACGAAGATTTTATGAGCTATATTCAGGAAACGTACATAAAAAAGACCGCAACTTTTACGTTCGATTTCGCAGCCGACACGTCGATACGCGCGATTATGGTTTATAACTCCGCAATAGAAAAAAACATTTTCTTCAACGTCTCGCGTATGGAATTGACTCTCGCGGACGGCTCGGTAAGGGTTATACGCGACGTTAAGTTCGACGTAGATCAGTACTGCACAATGGGCGGCGCTTCGGGCGATATAGTAAAATACGTCAGATCGGGCGCGGCGGCGTTCGCTGAATTCTACGACGTAAAAGTTAAATCGGTAAAAATCACGGTCGACGTGCCCGAAGGACAGGAAAAAGTCGGCATATCCGAAATAAGAATTTTAGGTAAGGCTTAAAAGGGGGCTAAATAGATGAAAAAGATTTTAAAAACGGCGTTTGCCGTATGCGCTGTTTCGGCGCTTGCGGTCGGATTTACCGGCTGTGCGGATAAGGTAAACATTATCGAAGACGAACACCCTTACTCGTTCGTCAACAAGGGACACCCCGTCGCCGAATACGACGCGGGAATGACGATAGACGGAAAACTCGACGAAGCGCGCTGGAACGCCGAAGGGCAGCGTTGGCTGTACGGCGTGGATAAACCCAACGCAAACCAGTATGCGGAAATACACTTTACGGCATTCTACGGTGAAAAGGGCATATTCTTCGGACTGAAAGTGGAGGAAACGGGCAACCGCATATGGGTAAATCACACGCCTTCGAGGGACGCCGGACACGTAAACAGCGCGGTGGATATGTACTTAGGCCCCGTTATCGCCGATAAGGACGCGGCATACAGACAGACCTTCGAATTCAGCTTCGTTGCGGACGGCAAATATGCCTCGCGCGTAAATCAGGCGGATCTTATCGAAGTTTTGACGACTTACGACAAACTGCCCGTGGTTGCAACCCAGACGATTGGCGGCAAGGTGAATACGCCCGAATGTAAGGGCTACGTCGTGGAGGCATTCTTCCCGTATGCCTTCCTTGAATTTGCGGGCTGGACGCTTCCCGAGGATAAGTCGGAAATGGTTGTAGGCATAAATCCCGTACACATTTTCTCATACAACATCGACGGTACGGATACCAAGGCCGACAGGCTTTGGTCAAACTGGGCGCCCGCTTACGGAATTGGGGCAAACTGGTGTACGCCCGACACGTATTTCCACTTCGGCGAAAAGGGACTTATTTCTTACGATTACAAGGTAACTTACGGCGGTACGGGCAGAGGCACCTTAACCGAAAAGAACAATATGCCTTACATTCTCAAACAGACGGGCGCTACGTTTGTGGTTACGGCAATCAACGGCGCGGATATTACCAAACTAACCGTAAACGGCGAAAACTACCTCGGCAAGCTCTCGTACAGCGGAGGAACGGCGACATTTACGGTGAACAACCCCACGGAAGATCTCGATATAGAGGTTGATTTCAATTGAATCGAGACGCGTAAGCGTTAAAGATAATCAAAATAATTTAAGGAGACGAAAATGAGCAAGAAATTTAGCAAAAAACTCAAATGGGTTATCCCCTTTGCAGTTCTTTCGTTAACCTGTGCGTCGGTTGGCGTTATGGCAGGCTGCAAAGACCCCGAAGAAGAACATACGCATGTTTACGAGTGGCAGCACAACGAAACGGAGCACTGGAAAGAGTGCCCCGCCGACGGCGAGGAAGAGGCTGGCACGCGCGGCGAACACTTATTTGTTGCGGGCGAATGCGAGTGCGGCGCAACCGAAACGGTAGCCGTTAAAAAATACGGCAAGGTTACGGGCACCGTCAAGCTGCACAAGCTCGGCGGATACGAAACGGACTTTACGGACGTTACCGTCGATATGGGCGACGAAGTGCATCCCGTATTCGACAAAACGACGGGCACGTTTACTATCGATGAAGTCGAAGTTAATAAATACTATTCGCTGACGGTATCCAAACCGGGTTATCAGCCGTATACGGTTACAGTTCAGGTGCCGACAGAGAATGAAACGGTAACTATAGGCGGTCAAAAGGGTATCGTACTCGAATACCAGGCGTTCAGCGTAATAGTTTACGACGAAGAGCTTCACGATTTCTCCAACATAAACAACGAAAATCCCACGATAAAGGTTAACGGCAGAGGCGGACAGAGCCTTGACATAATTTCAAGTGATACATACGAAGACGTTTCGCTGAAAATCGAAACGAAAGCATCGAACGGCGGCGTGGTTCAGGGCGTTATTTTGAAGTTCGAGGACGGCAAGTGCGCGATTCTGAATATCAAGACCGATCAAAGTCTTATACAGTACAGACCCGAGCTTTGGGGAATGAAATCCGTATTCGGCGACAGGTGGGTAGAATCCAAAGCGGGTTCGGTTACCGCGGAGGATAAGAATAAGTTCAACGGCGACGGCGTGGAATTAAACCTCGTGCGCAAGGGAGGAAAACTCATAGCTTTCGTCGACGGCAGGTTTATTCTTGAAACAAGCCTTCCCGACGGCTATGAGGACGACAAGGTTCAGGTAGGCTTCTACTCGTTCGACGTCAAACAGAACGCGGAGTGGGCTATCGGTGTAAGCGAGACGCTTCCCGCATTAGAGTCCGCGCTCGATATAGACGTAACCCAGCCCGACAATGCGGGTTGCACGGTAACCGCTACGCCCGAAAAGCAAAAATATGCCTTCGGCGAAGAGGTAGAACTTACGGTAACTGCGGCAAGCGGATATATGCTTTCCGCGTTGACCGTTAACGGCGAAGACAAATTCAGCGCTCTTAACGAAGGTAAACTCACATTGCTTGCAGACAGAGAAAATATCGAAGTCGCGGCTACCTTCGTCGAAAAAGAAGATATGGCGCTCAACCTTACCGTCAAAGGCAAAAAGTTAGGTCAGACGACCGCCCTCGCGGAAGGGACTAAGGTATCGTTAAGCGGTATAAGCGAAAAGTTTACGGTAAATGCAGAAGGCAAAATCACCGCGGACACGATTGCGAAAGCAAGATACACAATATCCGTTGAAGGATACTTCGCAAAGGATATAATCCTCGACGAAAACCTTACGGAAGTCGTACTCGAATACGATACGTTCTACGCAGGCTATCACAAGCCGGGAAGCGCCGGCGGCGGCGATAATGATAACTGGGACGGTTATTACGGCAATCCCGATAAGATTGACAAATCGCACGTAAACGATGCAGACCCTTACTTCACGGTCGATTCAACCGACTTTTATCAGTATACCAACGACAAATATTCCGACGTAGTCGCAAGCATTACGGCAAAAGCCGGTATGACGAACGATGAGAAAAACGAGTGCCCTACGATAGGATTGGTGTTCGAGGGCAACAAAGCGGTTATACTCCGTATACAAATGCTGGAAAGCGGCGGCTACAAGGTTCAGTGGATAGGCTCCAGAAACTGGCTTGAAACGTCGATAAACGGCAACTGGGACTTCGGCACGGGCGAAGAATTCTACAACCCTATAAGCAATACTCTTAAAGAAAAGTATGTAAGCACGGGGCTCAAACTTTCGCTTATGAGAAAGGGCGATACGGTTTATGCGTTCGTTGACGACGTATTCGTCGCAAAGCAGACGATAACGGGATATGCGGATAAACAGTGCAGCGTAATGTTCGCAATAGCGGGGGTTAAAGGAACTCAGAATATACCTTTCGATATTTCTTCGGGCGTAGCCGCTCCCACGGCGTCGGTAACCGATAAGACGACCGATACGAACGGTACGGTAACTCTTTCCACAACGACTGCGGAAGTGGGCACAGACGTAACCATAAAGGTTGAGCCGAACGACGGCTATATAATCGGCACGGTAGAGGTTAACGGCGTGGACGTAACCGACAGACTTTCGGGCGGCGAATACACTTTCACGCTCAGCGGCGACACCGAAGTCGAAGCAACCTTCGAGGAAATAACCACAGGCTCGATAAATGCGGAAGTCAGCGGCAAAAAGTTAGGCGTTACGGGCAATTCGCTCTCGGGCGATACGCAGGTCGTGCTTACCTCCGCAACCGCAGGCACCAGACAGGCGGCGCTTTCGACCGTTGAAGGCAAAACCGTTTTAAAGGTCGACGAAATTGTTGCGGGCAAGTGGACGGTGCAAATCGAGGGATACATCGCGGCGGAAATTGAAGTTGCGAAGAATGGCGAGTATACAACGGCAATTACGCTCGAATATGATACGTTCAGCGTAATAGTTCACGACCGCGAACTTCATGACTTCTCCAATGTCAACAACCCTAATTCCACAATAAAGGTGAACGGCAGCGGAAAGCAAAGTTTTAACGTAATTTCACAAGATAAGTACGACGCCGTTTGCGTTACAATTAATACGCAATCGAAGAGTGCCGGCGTAATTCAGGGCATATTGCTTAAATTCGAAGACGGCAATTATGCAATTATGAATATAAAGACAGACCAATCGCTCGTTCAGTACAGACCGGGCATGTGGGGAATGAACTCGGTATTCGGCTCCGATAAATGGGTTGAATCTGCGGCGGGCACCGTAACGCAGAGCGATATAGACAAATTCAACGGCGACGGAGTAGTGCTGAAATTAGTTCGCACCGGCGGAAAGATGTATACGTTTGTCGACGGCAGATTCGTGCACGTAGCTGCCCTTCCCGAGGGATATGAGGACGACAAGGTTCAGGTAGGCTTCTTTGCCTTCGATGTTAAGGCAAACGCGGAGTGGGCTATAGATATAAGCGAAACACTTCCCGCGCTTACGGCAACCGTAACAAACGAAACGGCGCAGGACGCGCACGGCACCGTTACGGGGATTCCTGCGGAAGCGGTAACGCTCGGCGACGAGGTAACCGTTACAATTGCTCCCGAAGAGGGCTATATAATCGGCACGTTAAAGGTAAACGACGTTGACGTAACTTCTAAAATCAGCGGCAAGGACTACACCTTCGCCGTAAAGGGCAATACCACGGTAGTTGCTACGTTCGAAGAAATAGTCGTAGGCTCGATAAATGCGGAAGTCAGCGGCAAAAGACTGGGAGCGTCTGATTTAAACGGATTAAAGGTAACGCTTAAAAACAGTTTGAATGAATATATCGGTACCGTGTCCGGCGGTAAACTGGAAATATCGGACGTAATTAGCGGTACTTACACCGTATCGACCGAATATACGATTGCAGAAACCGAAATAGCCGTAGAAGCAAATACCGAGTATACCGAAGCTATAGATTTAACTCAGCGCGTGTTTATTCACAACCTTTACGGCGACAAAGTAGCTGATTCGGAAATCGATTATACCCACGTATTCGACGAAAACGGTTACGTTGCGGTCGGAGAGAACGGCGGATACATTTACGAGTTTATTCCTGAAGCGTACGGCAACGTGGTATTCTCCACCGTGTTCAAGAAGAGCTCGACGACTCAAAATATTCAGGCTATAGGCTTTATTTTCGGGGATTATTGGAACAACGAAAAACTCGGGGCGGCTGTCAGGATAGAAGAAAACGTCGGTAACGGCACAGCGAAATTCCAGTGGCAAGGCGATTGGGGCGGTTGTGCGCCCGGTATCAACTTCGGGGCAACTACAGGCTGGCAGGATTTCAACGACGGGTTCAACCCCATCAGCAGTGAGCTTAAAGCTAAATACGCAGGCGAAGGCATAACCGTAACTATCGTACGAAACGGAACTACGCTCGATACTTATCTCGACGGCGTTCTTGCTCACAGAGCGGAAAATGTTAAAAAATTAACGGCTGATATGAAAGTTTATCCTTTCATCGCTACACAAGACGCAACGCCTAATTCGAAATTCTACTTCTCAATAGATAAACTTGAAACAGCCGAAGCAAAGATAGCCGTAACGCCCACGACGGGAATCAGCGTAACGACCGATAAAACCTCGTATTCCGCAGGCGAAGAAGCCACGATTACGGTATCGAGGGAAGAAGGATACGTTCTCGATAAAATTCAGATAGGCGCAAGATGTTACGACAAACTCGAATTTGACGAAAACGCCGTAGCAACCATAAAGGTAAAAATTGCGGGCAACGTTGAAATAAAGACGACCGCTTCGCAAGTTACTATGACGAAGACCAGTCTCGAAAGCAACGTAATCGGGAAAAAGTACGGCTCAACGGAAAATCTTGTAATTGCCGACGGCACCGCGTTCAAAGTATTCAACAATAATTTTAGTTATCTCGGAACGGTAACGGACGGTAAGATAAGTATTCCGTCGATAGTCAACGGTACGTATACCGTACACGTTGAAGATGAAAATTATGTTGATAATACCGTAACCGTAGGCGATACGGCTTATACATCCGACATCACGTTGGCATATTTGATATTTACTTCCGCGCCCGCTTCGGCGGACCTGTCCGAAATCTATTCGGGCAAGGTTACGGCAACGGGTAAAGGCGGTATCGAGCTGACTACGAAGGAAAGCTATACCGATTGTACGGTGGAAGCCGTGTTCGACGTCCCCGACTACAACAGCAGGCGTTACAGTGTCGCTCTCATATTTGACGACGGTAAAGACTTCCGCGTTGATTTAGCTGTTCAAGACAACGGAAGCAATATGCTTCAAGAGACCAACTGGAACAGTATGATGCTTAACTGGGCTTGGGTAAACTTCCCCGAAAATTACTTTGCAGAAGGAACGAACAGCTATACGGAAGCCGAAATCAGAAGCGAATTCATTGCAAAGGGGCTTACCTACAAGCTCGAACGCACGGGTTCGACCGTCAAGCTGTATATCAACGGCGTGCTTATGAAAACTTACGAGCTTACGGGCGATTACGCAAATAAATCCGCGCAGATAAGGTTTATACAGGACAGCAACGGTACGGACGGCACTAAGGGCTTTACGTTCGCTATCAATGTTCCGGAAGCAACGAATTAAAGTAATACTAAAACAAATTGGTCGGGAGCGGAAGCAATTTCGGTTCCGCTCCCCGACTGGATTTTATTAAGGAAAAAATTATGGACATCGAAAAATTAACGGCGAAGCAGAAGGTAAAGCTCGTAATGGGCGCGGACTTCTGGACAAATTACGACTTGGACGGGGCAATTTATAAATTCGTCGTTTCGGATGGTCCCGTCGGGCTTCGTCAGCCTATTGACAGAACAACCACAGAGCAGCACGATTGCATTAAATCGGTTGCTTATCCTTCCTTTCAGATGCTTTCGCAGACCTGGAATACCGAGCTTGCCTTTAAAATGGGTAAAAGCCTCGGCAACGATTGTATAGAGCAGAAGGTGGATGTACTTTTAGCACCCGGCGTAAATATCAAAAGAACGCCGACCTGCGGCAGAAACTTCGAATACCTGTCGGAAGATCCTTTCGTTGCGGGCGTTTTTGCAAAGCAGTACATAGAGGGGGTGCAGAGTATGCACGTCGGCACCGCACTTAAACATTTTTGCTGCAACAACTGCGAAAAGTCGCGGCATTGGATAAGTTCGGAAGTTGACGAGCGCACCCTGCGCGAAATTTACCTTTTGCCTTTCGAAATCGCTCTGGAGGCTGAGCCCTGGACTGTTATGTCGGCGTACAACCTCGTAAACGGCGTGAGAATGTCCGAGCATAAAAAACTTTTCGACCTGCTTCGCGGCGAATTAGGCTTCGGCGGACTCATAATGTCCGACTGGGAAGCGGTTAAAGACAGCGAAGCCAGCCTCAATGCGGGACTCAACTGGGAAATGCCGTTTAACGAAGAACATCAGAAAGAAATGCTCGAAAAGGCGGAAAAGCTCGACAAAGACAAACTTAACCAAAGCGCGGCGCAGGTTATCGCGCTCGCGGAAAAATGCGAAAAAGAGAGTAAGCTGAGAAAAGCCGATATGACGCTCGAAGAACGCAGAGCGGTTTCCGAGGAGATAGAGGAGGAGGGCATAGTCCTTCTCAAAAACAACGGCGCACTGCCTTTAAATAAAGGTAAAACCTTCGTTACGGGTGCGGCTGCCTGGCACTATTATTACGGCGGCGGTTCTTCCAACGTGTATCCCGAATACCCGTTCGAATCGCTTGAAAGCGCGCTTAAAAGCTGCGGCGCCGACGCGTTTTATGCGGAAAGCGTGTGGGAGGTTACCGGTCATCAGGCAAACCTCGGCAATCTCAAACAGGCGATGCGTTTTGCGGCTGAATATGATTACACCGTGCTGTGCGTGGGTAATCCCAATTCCTGCGAGTACGAGAGCTCCGACAGACAGCATATAAAGCTGACTAAGGAAGAGGAGCTGGCAATTCATTCCTTAGCCGAAGTGAGCGATAAAATTATCGTAGTCGTTTATGCCGGCGCAGCGATAGATATGAGCGACTGGATTGACGAAGTCGACGCGGTAGTCTGGGCGGGCTACGGCGGCGAGTTTGTAAACAGGGCGGTTGCAAAGGTGCTTACGGGCAGGGTTAATCCTTCCGGAAAACTTACCGAAACTTTCCCTCTCGCGCTCGAAGACGTGCCCGCGGAAAACGCCTATTCCGACGCCGCGGTCGTGCTTTACAGCGAGGGGCTCAACGTAGGTTACAGGTACTTCGATACTTACGGAGTTCCCGTTTTATTCCCGTTCGGCTTCGGACTTTCCTATTCGGAGTTCGCTTACGGCAATCTTACGATCGAAAAGCAGGGCGAAAACTTTAAAATCGCTTTCGATATAGAAAATCTTTCGGATACGGACGGAAAGGAAGCCGCGCAGGTTTACGTGCGAGAGCTTACCAAAGAAGTTTACCGCCCGTATAAGGAACTTAAAGCGTTTAAAAAAGTTTTCGTAAAGGCGCACGGCAAAACGCGTGCGGAACTGACGCTCGGAAGAAAATCGTTTGCATACTATTCGGTTGCAAAGGACGGGTGGATTGTTCACGGCGGAATTTATGAAATTATGATAGGGGCAAATTGCGATAAAATTTTGCTTTCAAAGAAGATTAAAGTGGATTAAACCCCATTAATATATTTTAAAAAATTTTTAGAGGTAAAATTATGAGAAAGAAACTTGCTTTAACGGTTGCCGCCTGCCTTACGGCGGCTTCGGCGCTTTCCTTTGCCGCTTGCGGCGATTCAAACAAACAGCTGGGCAATACGGAAAAAGGCGACAGAACGGATATTACGTTTTTGTGCGCCCCCAACGACACTTCCGCGCCCGCGTGGGAGGAGCTTGTTGCGGCATATAACGACGGTCAGGGCATAGCGGATAACGTTTACGTCAATTACAGCGCCAAAGGCTCGCTTTCACCTGCGGACACGGTGTTCAAAAGAAGCGTTGAGCGCGCATACAACGTAGTTGCTATTTGCGACAGTCAGGATTCGTTCCAGAAACTTGCGATAGAGCGCCACACAAAGTACGCTCCCGACGGATATTTCGTCGATTTGACTCCCTTTGCCGAAAAGGACGAGGACTTCAAGAAAAATACTATTTCCGAAGATCTTTTAAACTGGTGGAGAGTAACGCGCGACCCCGACGCAAAGCAGGGCGCGGGGCAGAAAAAGCACGTTATAGGCGCGGGGCAGAAGCTTTTGGGCGTACCTTACGGTACTAACGCGCAGTTCAACTGGTATAATACCGCACTTTTCAGGGCGCAGGGCATAAACATTGTGTCTATCCCCGAAGAGGAGCTCGACGTTTACAATACAAAGAACAGTTCGAATTTAAAGCCTCACGGCTATGCGGAATATAAGGAAGCTCCCGTTGCGGGTATGACTAAGTCGCAAAACCTTGCAGGTCAGGAAGTCTATAAGGTATTCAACGACTGTATCGGAATGAACTGGGAGGAGCAGAGAAATATTTTAAAATATTTCACTCCCGAATACAACAGTAAGGCAACCACTAACTACGGTTTCGTATCCGAGTACTGGTTTAACTACGGTTGGTCTGTCGGCGGCGACGTTATGGGCTTTAACGGCACCGATTACGATTTTACTCTCTTTGACAAAAACCCCAACTATATAGTTACAAAGGACAATACCGTTATAAACGGTTCAACTTATAACGCGGGCGACATAGTCCGCTATGAGGACAGGGTAAACGGCATTGAAAAGGCGGCTACGAAGCCCGCGAATATTTACGCCATAAACTCGCAGTACAACGCGGCTAAGGAATATATTTCGTTGCAGGTATCGTCTTCCATTACGGTGGACACGTCCGACGGCGTGGAATACAAGGGCTACGGCGTTGCGAACCCCGAAACGGGAAGCGGCGACAACTGGTTCAACACCGCGCAGATTGCTATGGTGCGCGGCGTTCCCGACGGCATTCCCGGTAAATTGGAAAATACCAACTCGGCGAACTTCGATATATGCGTACCCGAAACATACCGCGAGTACGAGGGCGGCAGCGTCTACTATTCGGGCGGCACGGGTTATGCAAACGAATACCTCAAAGTTATCGGCGAAACGTACGACGGAAAGGTTTACACGGGCGATATTAAGGTTGTCGACGGTACAAAGATTATCGGAAACACCACCACGGCAAGCATCTCGCAGGGACTTGTAATTTCGGCATGTTCCGACCCTAACACATATCAGGCTTCCTGGGACTTCATAAGCTGGGTTGCAACCGACGGACAAAAATACATTGCAAAGACAAAGACCGTCGCGCCCGTTGCGGAAAAAACTCTGTTTAGCGAAGACTACGTCGAAAATCCGGAAATCACGCAAGGCAAAAACTTCTACGCAGTGGCTAAAACCTCGCTTTCCGCGGGACGCGGCGACTGGGGCTATTTCGAAAACGGCAGCTGGGTATATAACTGGTCTAACGATTTCAACAATAAATTGCGCAAAGGAACAATGACGATTGCCGATTTCTGCGCGGCGCACAATACTTCAAGTAAAAACGACCTCAACAATATGTATTGCGTAATCAAGGGGATAAGATAATGAACGGCATAAAGGCGCTTGAGAAAGTATCGTTGACCGATGATATACCTAAGCGCAAAATCAAGTGGAAGCCGTTAAGCTGGGTTTGCCTTGTAATAGTTTTTATACCTATCGTGGCGTATTTCGTGTTCAACGGTTTTCCCGTAGCGCTTTCGTTTATCTCGATGTTTACCGAAATGGACAACAACGACCTGTCCACAATGCAGTGGAACGGGTTCGAGAATTTCGTAAACGTATTTCATGACGAAAGATTCTGGAAATCGTGGGGAGTTACGCTTATCCTTGCCACTTCTCAGTTCGTAACCTTGCTGATTGCGCTGGTTATTGCGGTGCTTTTAGAACAGAAAGTAAAGGGCGCAAAGGTTTTACAGATAATATACTTTATCCCTTACATCTGTTCGGGCGTTGCGGTTGCGATAATGTGGGCGTGGGTTTTCTCTAAGGATTTCGGTATAGTAAACGCCATATTCGGCACTAAAATCGATTGGCTTAACGATACCGAAAAACCTTTCAGGTTAGTGCTCTGCGTATATATCACTATTGTCTGGCAAGCGCCGGCGTACGGTATAGTTATGTTCAAAGCCGCGCTCAAAAACGTGAATCCGTCGCTGTACGAGGCGGCTTCGCTTGACGGTGCGGGCGCGTTTTACCGCTTTTGGCACGTAACGCTTCCGAGCATAAAGTCGGTTTTACTGTTCCTGTTGCTGTCAAGCATAACTCAGGGACTTGCGGTGTTCGACAGCGTGCTTGTCCTTGCGCCGTTGCAGTGGACGGGTGTGGCGGGTCCCGACGACGTGGGGCTTACGGTCAATTACTATATATACATCAAAGGCGTTGCACACGGTGAAATGGAATATGCCGCGGTAATGAGCTGGTTCCTGTTTGTAGTTACGTTTGCTTTGACGTTCCCCGTAATAAGGGCGCGCAATAAGGCTTCGGAGGGTTGATATGCAGACAAGTATTAAATCAATATTCGCGGGCATTGACGGGCGGGAAGAAAATTTCAAGCCGAGGAAAAAGAAAGAAAAGGTTACGGCGGGGCGCGTAGGAACTTACGCCGTGCTGGCGTTTTACACGCTGTGGATATTGGCTCCGTTTTTGATAATTTTAGTAACGTCGTTCACCTCCAACAAGGAATACAGCGAAGCCACTTCGTATATCTGGTGGCCTAAGGATTTCTCGGTCGAGGGCTATGAAAGGTTGTTTCTGGACGACCCGTATATGGTTGACGGCATACCGTCGCTTTTCAGGGGCTTTTTAAACACGATGTGGATAACCTTGCTGCCGCTTGCTTCGGGACTTTTGCAGTCGCTTCTGGTGGCGTATTGCTACTGGCAGGAAAAGTTCCCGTTCAAAAATTCGCTGTTTATGTTCACGATAACGCTTATGTTCATCCCTTTGGGCGCTTTCGGTTTTGTAGGATATATGTTCTATCAGAACTTAGGCTGGACGGAAGGCTTTGCCGCTTTTCTGCCGCTGATAGTACCGGGGCTTTTCGCCAGCGCGAGCACGGTTTTCTTTTTAAGACCGTACCTCGACGGAATAAGCGGAGAAATAATAGAAGCGGCGAAGATAGACGGAATGAACTTCTGGCAGATTTTCTTCACGATAGTTCTTCCGCTTTCCAAGCCCGCTTTAATAGCGCAGTTCATATTCGGCTTTGTTGGCGGCTATAACAACTATGCGGGCGCGCTTATGTATCTCGGCAACGAAAGCGAAACTATGTGGACTCTGCAGCTGACGTTGCAGAAACTTATATCGTATATGTCGACTTCGCCCGACGGTGATTACAGCTTCAAGTGCGCGACGTCGCTTATGGCGATGATACCGCTTATTATAGTATATCTGTGCTGTCAGAAATTCTTTATAGAGGGTATTTCTTTCGGCGGAGGGAAGGAATAAGTCAAACAAATTCGTAGCGGGGAAATATTGCAATATTTATTTTTACGTATTGTGGGTTTTCCCGTTATTTTTATGTAATTATCGGTTAAGTTTAAAATAGGTAAAATTTTATGGAAGAAATTATTTCAGGCAACATTCGCGTACAGCTTTTAAGCGAAAATATCATCCGTATAGAGTACGGCAAAAACGGCAGATTTTTCGACGGCAACACTTTCTTTATCCCCGATAAGAGGCAGTATGCTAATGCTCGTGTTGCATACTCGTACAATGAAGGGGTTATTTGTTTCGACGAATACGAATTGTACATACCCGAATACGCAAAAACTCTTTCGGCTGTAAGGCTTGAAAAGAACGGCAAAAGGGTGTATACTTATAAAAGAATAAAAAACAGCGGCGAATTGCCGCCTTTGGATAAAACGCCCGAAGTTTTTGCAATTTCCGATACTCCGCGCATAACCGTCCCCGAGGGCGGGTATACGGTGAAAAGAAAGGGCGAATTTACCGTTGAAGAAAACGTAGAAGACGTCTATTTATTGCTTTGTAAAAAGGACGCAAAACTTTTAAGAAAACTGTACGTTGAACTCACGGGCAAGCCCGAGCTCGTTCGTCTTTCCACGCTTGGCGGGTGGAACAGCAAATACTACGCCTACACCGAAGAGGAGGCGAAACGGCTCATTCTGGATTACGAAAAGCATAACGTGCCTTTGGACGTAATGGTAATTGACACCGACTGGCGCTCCTGCGAAAACGGCTGGGGTTACGATATAAATACCAAACTTTTCCCCGATATGAAGAGGTTTTTTGACTTTGCGCACGAGCACGGCGTGGAGGTAATGTTCAACGACCACCCCGAACCTGTAAACGGCGCGCAGGTTTTCGCCCCCGAAGAAATAGAGTACAGAGAAAGAAATTTGCAGTCGTTAATGGAAAAAGGGTTGGATATATGGTGGTACGACAGAAACTGGGCGACAAAGCTCGTTTCCCCGACGGACGGAGTAAATCCCGAAACCTTCGGGCTGTATCTGTTTGAAGATATTACAAGGCATTACTACCAAAACGCAGCTAAGGATAAAGATGTTTACCGCCGCCCCGTAATTATGGGCAACGTCGACAATATCGCAAACGGCTGTTATGCGGAAATTTATTCGAGTGCAAGTCACCGCTATTCCATACAGTGGACGGGCGATATCCAAAGCGACCCCGACGCGCTTGCGCAGGAGGTTGCTACGATGATAAGGACGGGCAATAACGCCATACCGTATTGCAATGCCGATTGCGGCGGGCATCTCGGCAACCCTAATAAAGAGGGCTTTATCCGCTGGATGCAGTTCGGAACATTATCTCCCGTATTCCGCCCTCATTGTACAAACTACGTTAAGCCTTTCCGCGAGCCGTGGGCTTACGACGAGCAAACGCTCGATATAGTGCGCGAATACAACAACCTGCGTTACAGACTTCTGCCCGTAATCTATAAAAACGCTTATGAAGCCTATGAAAACGGCGAACCGATATTCAGGTCTTTGGGCTGGGAATATCCCGACGACAAAAATGCGGTAAAGCTGACCGACGAATATATGCTCGGCAACGATATTTTATTCAAGCCGATTGCGGGCAGAAATCCTTTGCCCGTCGAAAAGAAAAACTTTTCAAAGCCCGTAAAAGCAACCTACTTCGACGGAACCGAC
>DOCD01000017.1:17318-22223 GCA_003503945.1 Clostridiales bacterium
GAGCTTAAAGGCGAGCCGATAGCGAAAGCCGAGTACGATAATCTTAATATCAGCCTCAACCACACTTCGCCCGAAAAAGGAGTGCCCGTCTACTATTTCTCGGCGCGGTTCGAAACGGAAGTGGAATTTGCAGACGACGTCGAGCTTATCGTGCGTTGCGACGACGGTTCAACGGTATTCATCGACGGCGAAAAGGTATTCGAGGATAAAACGCTTCATTCGGCAATGAATTTCCCCTTGAAGGTTATAGAGGGCGGCAAGCCGCATAAAGTCGAAATAGAGTACTTTCAGGCGGGCGGCGAAGCGGCAATCGGGCTGTTTTACTGCGAAGTAGTGTCGGACGGATTAACCGAAGTTTATCTTCCGCAGGGTAAATGGCTTGACCTGTTCGGCGGCAAGGTTTACGAGGGCGGCAAGACTGTCGGGCGGAAATACGGCTTAAAAGAAATGCCGCTTTTCGTGCGGCTCGGCGCGCTGTTGCCCCTTGCATATGAGGCGAGGAACACCAAGGAGCAAAAGTGGGATAAGCTTGTATTCGATTTCTATCCGGACAGGAACGCAAGCGATATAGGCTATCTTTACGAGGACGATACAGAAAGTACGGCATATAAGCTCGGACAGTTTAAAAAGAGCGGATATGAGGCGTATTACCGCGATGAAGAAAACGCGTTTGTCGTTAAATTGCATCCGTCGGCAGGGAATTTCGACGGCGGTAAAAACTTTAAAGAGCGGGATATTACGGTTAAATATCATCTTCTGAACGGCGCGCCCGTGCGCAGGGTTACCGTAAACGGAAAGGATAACGCTTTTACGGAAAACGGAAAAGACAGCGGCGTATTTCCTTTGAACACGGCGCATACGGCTGCGGACGGTGCCGTCGTAATCACGACTTTTAAAACCCGAACGGACGGGGAATACGAGGTAAAATTTTATATTTAAGGATTAAATATGATTAAATTCGACGAAACGACCAACGGCTTTTTATTGAGCGGGAAAAATTTCAGCTACGCAGCGTACGTCAACGGCGAGGGCTGTTTGCAAAACCTTTACTTCGGCAAAAAAATAGAGCTTGAAGATTTGGGTTATCTGATTTCCCGCGGTGGCAACCGCGCGTCGGATGCGGACAAAATACCGTTCGAATACGGCGGGTACGGTCGGGGAGACTATCGCGAACCTACGATTGTTGCCGAGCGCAAAGACGGGGCGGCAATGAGCGGTTTTTGCTACGTTTCGCATAAAATATGCGACGGCGTACCCGAGGTGCAAGGCTTGCCGCACGCGCGTTCTGGCGGACAAACGCTTTCCGTAACGCTTAAAGATTATTTTTCGGATATTCTGGTTATTCTGAATTACACCGTATGGGAGGATTCGGACGTAATCGTCCGCAACGCGGAAATAGTCAACACGGGCAAGGAGCCCGTAACCTTGAAAAAGGCGTTTTCTTTCTGTGCGGATTTGCCCGAAAGGGAGTATTCTGTGCTCCGTCTGTACGGTTCGTGGGCGAAGGAACGCTATCCCGAGGTAACAAAGCTCGGCAGGGGAGTTACGCGCATACAGTCTTTGCGCGGCGCTTCGTCGCACCAGATGAACCCGTTTATGGGAATACTGTGCGAAAGCTGCACCGAAAACGAAGGCGAGTGTTACGGCGTACAGCTCATATACAGCGGCAGCTTCGCGATTACGGCGGAGGTTAATTATAACGGGACGTTAAGGCTTCAGGGCGGAATAAACGATTTGAATTTCGGCTGGAAGCTGTGCGGCGGCGAAAGGCTTATAACGCCGCAGGCGGCGCTGTGCTTTTCGTGCGAAGGCTTGGGCGGTATGTCTCGCGCTTACGCTGATTTTTTGCGGGAGCGCATTATAAACCCGAATTTCGTATACGGGCGCAGACCGATAGTGGTAAACAACTGGGAGGCGACCTACTTCGATTTCGACGATGAAAAGCTGTTTTCGCTTATCGACGAAGCGGCGGCGCTCGGCATAGACACATTCGTTCTGGACGACGGGTGGTTCGGGAAGAGAAACGACGATAAAAGCAGCCTTGGCGACTGGTTCGTGAATACCGATAAGCTCAAAGGCGGCTTGAAGCCGGTTATAGAGCGTTGCAAGAAAAACGGCTTGAAGTTCGGGCTATGGTTCGAGCCCGAAATGATTTCCGAGGACAGCGATTTATACCGCGCCCACCCCGACTGGGCGGTAAAAAAAGAGGGTGTCGAGCCCGTGCGCGGGAGAAATCAACTCGTTTTAGACTTAACGCGCGGGGAAGTTGTAGAATATGTATTCAACGCCGTTTCCGAAATATTGACCGAATACGAAATTTCATACGTCAAGTGGGATTTCAACAGAACGTTGACGGAGTTTTATTCGGCAAGGCTTCCCGCGGACAGACAGGGCGAGTTTGCGCACAGATACGTACTCGGCTTTTACGATTTGGCGGAAAGGCTGACGGCAAAGTTTCCCAACGTATTTTTCGAAGGCTGCGCGGGCGGCGGAGGCAGGTTCGACGCGGGCGCGCTGTATTACTTTGCGCAAATCTGGACGAGCGACGACACGGACGGGTTGGAGCGCACCAAAATTCAGTGGGGTACGGCTACTTGCTATCCCGTATCCGGTATGAGCTGCCACGTATCGGCGTGCCCCAACCACCAGACGCAGAGAATTACGCCGTTTGAAACGCGCGGTGCAATAGCCTCTCTCGGCGCGACGGGGTACGAGCTGGATTTGACAAAACTTACCGAGGAAGAAAAACAAAATGTCAAAGAGCAGATAAAAGCATACAGGCAAATTGACGATTTGGTTTTAAAGGGCGATTTGTACCGCCTGTCAAATCCGTTTGAAAGCAATTATTTCTGCGAAATGCTGGTTGCAAAGGATAAAGCGCGTGCTTACGTCGTGGGCGAACGCTTCCGAGGCGACCCGTGCGACTATGACAGAATTTTAAAGCTATACGGGCTCGACGAAAACAAGACGTACCGCATAACCGAACTTAATTTAACTGCGAGCGGCAAAGCGCTTTTAAACGCGGGGGTACTTTTCCCGCGGCTTCCCGACTGCGGCAGTTGGATATGGCATATAGAGGAAGCAAAATGAAAGAAAGTTATTGCACTCATATAGAAATAAACGATAAAACGAGGCTCGATTTATTTACTCCGTCCTGTTTCAGAGTGAGGTATTCCGGACTTAACGGCGAAAAATTTCCCGCAAAGTACGAAATTCCTTTTGCGGTCGGTAAAGTTACCGATTGGGACGGCGTACCCTATGACGAGGAAAATCAGGGCTGCATAAAGACGGTCAAAACGCAGGATATTACCATAAAGCTGCGTCTGACGGACGGTTATAAGGGAATAGGGTTTATAGTATTCGACGCCGACGGTAAAAGAATTTTCCCCGTAGACCAACCGAGATACGGTATGTTTGTAAATAAATGCATAGTATTTGACAGCGCAAGTTTTTTCGGCGAATTTTCGGGCTGTTCGAGGTACGCGCACGCTTTTTACGATAAGCAAACGGGCGAGTATTCTCAAATGCTCCCTATGGATGCGCTTTTGGACGTGTTTTTTATTTACGGAAAAACATATAAACAGTGTTATGCAACTTTTAACGAGCTTGTCGGCGCCGAACCGCTTTTGCCCGTAAAGGCGTACGGCGGTAACCAAACGCAGCATCTGGGGGCAAAAGGCAACCAACGCCTGTTAATGCAAACCGCCCGTCTTTTGCGCGAAAGAGATATCCCATGCGATAATTTAATAATCGATTACGAATGGGGCGACGGCGCGGACGGCGGCAAGGAACTGTCGTGGGGGTCGAGGTTGGACTGGTCGAGCGAATACAGCTATCCGCTTTCACCCAAACAGATGCTTGACGAATTGCAAAAACTTCATTTCGACGTTGCGCTCATACACCACAGTATTCCCGACTATAAAGACCGATGCGACGAGGACTGGGTTTGTTCTCCGCGCGACCCCGACGAGTGGTGGGAAAAGACGGACAAACTTATTTTTGAGGGCGTTAAAGGGACGTGGCAGGATACTCGCCAAAGCGACGTTACCGACTCGCATATTTATAACGGATTTTGCAAACGCCTCGGCAAAAGACCGCATTTTATAGCCGATTACGATATGTACGGCATAAGCGGCTGGACTGCCGAACACGTATTTTCGCCCATAAAACAGCGTATCGGCGGCAGGCGCACGCCCTACCGCTGGACGGGAGATATGACGCTGAGCAGCTTCGAAGAGCTTGCGTATCAGATTAAGGCTATAACCAACGAACATGGCGCTTTAAAAGGCGTATCTTACATAACCAACGACGATATGCGTATCGGCGGTTTAAATCTTGCCGTGCGCGCGGAACAGTTTATGTGTTTTAATTCCGTTATGCGTTCGCACAACCCCAAGCCGTGGGAAACGGGCAAAAGCGCGGACGAGCTTTTGGCGCGTATGGCGATTGACGCCGAAAAGAGCGACGGGGCGTTAAGTGCAGAAGAACGGTCCGACGCGCAGCTTTTGGGGCTTATCGGCGAAGATAGGGAGCAGGAGCGGCTTATAAAGAAGTTTTTGAAATTGCGGTACAGGCTTATACCCTATATCTATACGGCGGCAAGGCAGACGTTCGACGGCGGTATTCCCATTACGAGACCGCTTATGATAGAGTTTGAAAACGATGAAAACTGCAACCGCAACCAATATCCCCGTCAGTATATGTTCGGCGATAAGTTGCTCGTATGTCCCGTATATACGGACGTGCCCGAAATGAAAGTTTACTTTCCGTCGGGCTGCGAATGGATTGATTTTTTTACGGGCGAAAAACATTCGGGAGGACGCGAAGAAGTAATCGACACCTCCGATCTGGAAAGAATGCCCGTGTTTGTAAAAAACGGCTCGGGAATAACTACGTGGAACGATA
>DOCD01000016.1:0-1929 GCA_003503945.1 Clostridiales bacterium
GCAAATTCAATCCGCCGAGGCGCAGGTATGCGCAAATGAGGTCTGCCTGCCCAAAAGCGCGGTTTTGGGCGGCAACGCAGATTACTTAAAATTCTACGTGTTCCCTACGTCGGAAAAAATTTTTTAAAATTTTTATTCTTTCCTTTACAAACTTAATAATATGGTGTATAATTCAGTCGTTAAGCGGACGAAAATTTGCCGTATTTTGACGATTTTTGTGAGCGGTTTGCTATGTAAAAGACAAAGAAAGTGCAAAAATCGCATTTTAGTTCAGCATATTATTATAAACTTGTCCGTCAATAATGTCAACACATTTTAACCCACTGTAAAAAATATTTTTCATTAAGGTATTTTTCAATGAGAATAGATAAATTTTTAAAAGTATCGCGCATATTAAAGCGCCGCACGCTTGCACAGGAGGCCTGCGACAAGGGCAAAGTGAGCGTGAACGGCAGAGAGGCGAAACCCGGCCACCAGATAAAGCCCGGCGACGTAGTGGAAATCGCCTACACCTCCGGCACGCTCAAATTCAGGATAAACGAAATAAAGGAAACGGTTAAAAAAGACGAAGCCGCTTCCCTCTACGAGGTTTTACAATAATTAACGGCGCGCGCAAAAATCGCATTTTTTGCAAGCGCACCCTGTTTGCGCAGAATTTCGTGAGGGAGTCAATATGAAAGTTAGTGTAATCATCTGCGCGGCGGGAAAGGGCGAGCGCGCGGGCTTCGGTAAAAACAAGCTTTTAGCCCCCCTTTACGGCGAACCCGCCCTCCGCCATACGCTTAAAAAATTCGATATACCCGAAATAGACGAAGTTTTGATAACTTCGTCCGATTATGATTATAAGGAAATTTCCGCACTGTGCGCCCCTTTCGGCTTCAAGGTCGTAAAGGGCGGCGAAACCCGCACCCAAAGCGTAAAAAACGCGCTCGATAAAGTTTCGGGCGAAATAGTTTTAATCCACGACGGGGCGCGCCCGTTCGTTTCAAAAAAGCTTATACTCGACTGCATAAAAAGCGTTAAAAAATACGGCAGCGGCATATGCGCCGTCAAAGCCACCGACACCGCCGTTTACGGCGGGGAACAAATTGAGGAACGGATTGACAGGAGCAGGCTTTACCTTGTGCAGACCCCGCAAGGCTTTTTCACCGAGGAAATTAAAAAAGCGTACTCGCTTGCTGGCGATAAGGCGTATACCGACGACAGCGCAATCTTCGGCGAATTTATAAAAAAGCCGCATATAGTCGAGGGTGAAAGCGAAAACATAAAGCTAACGTATAAACAGGATTTTATGCGCGGTATTCCCCCGCTCCCCTCCGACGGTTTGAAAGGCTTCGGCGTGGACGTGCACTCGTTCGGCGAGGGCAACCTCGTGACCCTTTGCGGCGTTAAGATACCGTGCGACAGAGGGCTTATAGCGCACAGCGACGGCGACGTTGCAATTCACGCCGTTATGGACGCGCTTTTATCCGCGGCGGGGCTTGACGATATAGGGCACTACTTCCCCGACACCGACTTGAAATTCAAGGGCGCGGACAGCGGAAAAATGCTTAAAGAAGTTGTAAATTTATTAAAACAAAGAGGATTTGCGCCCGCGCGACTGTCCGTGAGCATACAGGCGGAAAAGCCGCGGCTTTCAAAGCATATAGAAGATATGAAAGTGAAGTTAAGCTTGCTTACGGGCGTTGACGCCGACCGCATTGCGATAGCCGCGGGCACATGCGAAGGCTTGGGCTTCGTAGGCGAAAAGCTCGGTATCTGCGCGTACTGTATCGCAATTATCAAAAAGGAAGAAACAAATGGCAAAGACGACTAAAACCACTACCGAATTCGTTTGCAGCGAATGCGGCGCGACAAGCGCGCGCTGGCTCGGGCGCTGCCCCTCCTGCGGGAAGTTCAACACTATGGTTGAAGAAATAGTAAAGCCCG
>DOCD01000016.1:2165-5331 GCA_003503945.1 Clostridiales bacterium
GGTTGAAGAAATAGTAAAGCCCGCCGCGCCCGTCAAAGCCGAAAGAAAAGCCGTATACGGCGGCAGGGCAAAGCCGCTTAAAGAAATTACCTACGAAAACTACGACCGCACCTCCTCGGGCATTTCCGAGTTCGACAACGTGCTCGGCGGCGGAATAGTCGCCGGCTCGCTCGTGCTTATCGGCGGCGACCCCGGCATAGGCAAATCCACCCTTTTAACCCAGATTGCAGCGAACCTTTCGCAAAGTAAAAAGGTTTTGTACTTTTCCGCGGAAGAAAGCTGCTCGCAGGTGAAGCTGCGCGCGCAGAGGCTTAAACTCGAATCGGAGGAAATGCTGATTATAAACGAAACGTGCATCGACGGGCTCGAAGCCGAGCTCGACGGAGTGGAATTTTGTATAATCGATTCGATACAGGCCGTGTATACGGAAGAGCTCACCTCTTCGGCGGGTTCGGTCGGGCAGGTCAGAGAATGCGCCTCGAAGCTTATGCGCATAGCAAAGAGCCGCGGCATAACCTTTTTCATTGTCGGGCACGTCACGAAAGAGGGCGCGCTGGCGGGGCCGAAAGTGCTTGAACACGTTATGGATACCGTCCTCTACTTCGAGGGCGAAAATCAGGAAAATTTCAGGATACTGCGTTCGGTTAAAAACAGATTCGGGAACGTGCAGGAGGTCGGCGTGTTCGAAATGACGGGTGAAGGAATTATACCCGTCACCGACTACTCGGGCGTTTTCCTTTCGGAAAGCCGCGGCGAGGAAGCGGGCTCGGTGGTTACCCCCGCGCAGACGGGCGCGAGGTGTATGAACGTGGAAATACAGACGCTCGTTTCACATACCTCGTTCGGGCTGCCCCGAAGAATGCCGCTGGGCGTCGACTACAACAAGCTTGTGCTGCTTATCGCCGTGCTCGAAAAAAAGTGCGGGCTGAACCTCTCTTCCTCCGACGTGTACTTAAACGCAATGGGCGGGATTAAGCTTAGTGAACCCGCGTGCGATCTGGCGGTTTGCGCCGCGCTCGCCTCCTCCTACTTCGGCAAGCCGATTGATAAATACGTGGCGGTGTTCGGCGAAGTGGGGCTGACGGGCGAAGTGCGCGCCGTATCCTACTGCGAAAAGCGGGTTGCGGAATGTGTAAAAATGGGCTTTAAAAAGGTGCTTGTGCCCGCCAAAAATATGAAATCGGTAGCAAAATACGCCGACAAAATCGCCGTAGTGCCGATATTGTACGTAAACACTATGATTAAAAACTTATTTAAAGATTGATCACCCCCCCTTAGCCTTCCCCTTTGGTAAAGGGGAAGGCTATTCCATATTTTAGGCTTCCCCTGACGGGGAAGCTGTCTTGCCCGAGTTTAGAGGGCAAGACTAATGAGGTAGGTTTTGCACCCTCATCCGCCGCCGCATATCGCGGCGCCACCTTCCCCCGCTCGGGGAAGGCTATAATACGGTCAATTTTAACTATCGGGCGGCGAATTTCAATTCGCCGCCCGCTTTCTTTTTTTCAATTGTTTTATTGCTCATAAGCACGAGGGACGGAGTACAAATCGAATTCCTCCTCTATATCGAACTCCGAGTCGTCGTCGAACGCGGCGAGCTTGGAAACGGATACCTCGTAAGCCGTCATTGTTATAAAACTTTCGTCGGGTTGCTTTTTCTGGTATTCGCGGCTCTGTATTCTGCCCGAAAGCGCCACTCTGTCGCCCACGGCGAGGTTACGCACGAAACGCGCGTTTCTGCCCCACGCGATTGCGGGGATATAGTCCGACTTGTTGTAGCTGCGGTTTACCGCAATCAAAAGGTCGGCTATTTCGCGGTTGAAAGGCGTCGTTCTGTATACAGGAGGTTTGCAGATATAGCCCGATAAAACTATCGAGTTGGGGTTTTTGCCGGGCTGGGTTTCGAGCAGTTCTCTTATAAAAATCGTAAGCATAAGGCGCGATTTGCCACCTTCCAGCTTGTTGTACGAGCGGAACTGACCCAAAGCGCATATGAAGCCGCCGGGCTTCATATCCTCCGTCATAATGCGCTCGGATACTGTGACGGGAAGTATATCCGCCTGACCCGAAAGCCGCATAACCTTTACGAAAAATTCGTAAAACCCTTCTCCGTACACTTCGTGCGAAAACACCGCTTCCGACACGATTTCACCGTATACGTATACCTTGTTGTTTTTTTCCGTGTTGTAGTTCATATTTTTAACTCCTTAAAAGTATTTCAAATTGTTATTTTACGGGTTGCTGTCTGCCGGTACCGTCTATGGTATAATTCTCTTTATAGATAAGCTCGCCTATGGGCACGAAGCTGTAACCGCGGTTTTTGAGCGTTTCAAGAATTATAGGCACCGCCTCCGCCGTGTGCAGCCCGTTGTTGTGCATAAGTATAATCGAGCCGTTTTTCACGCCGTTTATGACCCGCATTGCGATATCGGTCGCCGAGAGGTCTTTCCAGTCAAGGCTGTCGGTATCCCACTGAATGGTGTAATAGCCCGCCTCCGAAGCCGTTTTAATGAGTTCGTCGTCGTAGTCGCCGTAGGGAGGGCGGAAAAGCTCAACCTTTTTGCCCGTAACGTTTTCAATCGCCGCAGACGAGGTTTCTAGCTCCTGCCTGATTTCCTCGGCGTTCTGCTTGCTCATATAAGAATGTGTAGTCGAGTGGGTGCCGATTTCGTGACCCGCCGCGTCGATTTTCTTGACGTAATCCGGATATTTGGTAGTCCAGAATTCAACCATAAACCAGGTTGCGCGAACATTACTTACTTTAAGCGCGTTTAATATGTCGTCGGTGTGCTCGGTGCCCCAGGCGCAATCGAACGAAATGGATACTACTTTATCCTCCCTTTCCACGCTGTACACGGGCAGAAGCCTTGTGGTGTTTCCGTAATAGACGGCGTACGCGCCCGTATAGTAAACCGAAACCGAAAGCACCGTTACGAGTATCGCCGCAAAGGTTACGGCAAGTATGTGTTTGAGTTTTAATACGCGAATCAAGTTCTTCTCCGATAATAAATCATTTAAAGACGACTTTTTTTGGGTTTTTTTGCCGAAATATGGGAACAAATGCAGAAAACCACTCCGTCGCCCTTATGGTTATATAATATTTAACGAAAATGCAATTTATGATAATAAAAAAACGCCCGCGGCGCAGTTTTTAACTGCGCCGCGGGCG
>DOCD01000073.1 GCA_003503945.1 Clostridiales bacterium
ATAATATTATTTCAAAAATTTTACATTTTTTTTGTGTTTCGGTATTGAAAATTATTAATTGATATGGTAAAATAATAGAGTAAGGATTTAAGTATGACCGAATTGTTCCGCCTTAAAAATTTTCATAACGGAAACGAGTTCAAGGCCTATGAGTTTTTCGGTTGTCATAAAATCTCGGATTCAGAATATATATTCAGAGTCTGGGCTCCGCACGCGAGGAAAGTATGCGTAGTCGGTGATTTCTGCGGTGAAGCCGAAATGTCGGAGTTATCCGACGGAGAGTCTTTTGAGGTTATCCTTGCAGCGAAAGCGGGTAACCGTTACCGTTACAAAATTTTTACGGAGGACGGACGCGAACTTTATAAAGCTGACCCGTATGCGTTTGCTTCGGATATTCCGCGCTCGTTCGATTCGGTTATTTCAAGCTTGCCTGAGCCTGTAAATATTACGGTTGCCGAATGCAGCGAAGAGCAGCCGGTCAACATTTACGAGGTCAATTTGCTGTCGTGGAAAAGGCATAAGGATAATTCCTTTTATTCCTTTGAAGAGTTGAGTAAAACGCTTGTCCCGTACGTAAAAAGAATGGGTTATACTCACGTGGAGTTTATGCCGATAACCGAGTTTCCTTACGACGGTTCGTGGGGGTATCAGGTCACGGGATACTTTTCAATCGTTTCACGGTTGGGCGGGCTATTTCAGTTCCGAAATCTCGTCGATAAATTTCACGAAAACGGCATTAAAGTTATTCTGGACTGGGTTCCCGCTCACTTTCCGAAAGACGGGTGGGGACTGTACGAATTCGACGGCCAGCCTTTATATGAATGCCCGTTATGGGACAGAATGGAGCATTTGGGGTGGGGTACCCGTAAATTCGATTTCGGCAGAGCCGAGGTAGATTGTTTTCTTATTTCTTCTGCGGTATTTTTACTCGGAATATTCGGACTCGACGGGCTGCGGGTTGACGCCGTGGCTTCGATGTTGTATCTCGATTATGACAAACCTTGCGGTGACTGGACGCCGAACAGATATGGCGACAACAGAAATCTCGAAGGGATAGAGTTTATTAAAAAGTTAAACTCGGCAGTCAAAAAATTGTTTCCGGACGTTATTATGATTGCAGAGGAGTCGACCGCGTTTAACGGAGTTACGAAAAGAGTTGAAGAAGGCGGACTTGGCTTCAACTATAAATGGAATATGGGCTGGATGAGCGACGTACTTTTTTATTGTAGACAAGACCCGTATTTCAGAAATCATCATCATAACAAGATAACTTTTTCGCTTGTATACGCCTTTTCCGAGAAATATATTTTGCCGCTGTCACATGACGAAGTGGTGCATGTAAAAGGTTCGATTGTAAACAAGATGCCGGGGGATTACGCCGATAAGTTTGCGGGTGAACGGGCATTGCTGGGGTTTATGTATGCGCACCCCGGTAAAAAGCTGAATTTTATGGGATACGAAATAGCCCAGTTTGCCGAATGGAATTATAACGGTGCAATCGAGTTTTTTCTGAAAAAATTCGAAAAACACTGCAAAATGTCTCGGTTCGTAAAAGAACTGAACATTTTTTACAGAAACAATAAACCGCTTTACGATATCGAAAATAGTTGGGACGGCTTCGAGTGGCTTGTCGTTGACGATAAGTTCAACAACCTTCTGGCGTTTAACAGATATGCGAAAGATGGCGAAAGCATAACGGCTATAATAAATTTTTCCGGCGTCGATTTGTATTCGTATCCGGTCGGTATACCGCAGGGCGAATATCGTGTCGTTTTCAATACCGACAGGAAGGTATTCGGCGGCGACGGCAAAATGGGAAAACGTTTTTTCAAAACGGTGAAACAGTCAAGCGGCAGTAAGGAACATACTCTATATGTCGACGTTCCCAAACTTGCTTGTGTTTATTTAAAAAAAATAAAATAAAAAAAATTTATTGGGGGATTTAGCAATGCTAACCAAAAAAGAATGCGTGGCTATGTTGCTTGCCGGCGGTCAGGGCAGCAGACTTTATGCACTGACAAGTAATATAGCAAAACCCGCCGTATCGTTCGGGGCGAAGTACAGAATAATCGATTTTCCTTTATCTAACTGTATAAATTCCGGTATCGATACCGTAGGCGTGCTTACTCAGTACCAGCCGTTGATACTGAACGAGTACATAGGCAACGGACAACCGTGGGATCTTGACAGAACTTTCGGCGGCGTACATATCCTTTCGCCTTACGAAGCGAAAAAGGATACTTCGTGGTATAAGGGTACGGCTAACGCTATTTATCAGAATATTCGTTTTATGAAAATGTACGATCCCGAATACGTCCTGATACTTTCAGGCGATCACATCTATAAAATGGATTATGATAAGATGCTTTCGGCGCACAAGCAGTCAAAAGCCGATTGTACTATTGCGTGCATGGAAGTGCCGCTCAGCGAAGCTTCCCGTTTCGGCATACTTAATACCAACCCCGACGGGACTATTTACGAATTCGAAGAAAAACCGGCAGAACCCAAAAGCAACCTGGCGTCAATGGGTATCTATATTTTTACGGCTTCAAAACTCTATAAGTATCTCGAGCTTGACGAAGCGGACCCCGATTCTGAAAAGGATTTCGGTAAAAACGTTTTGCCCGCAATGCTGAATGCCGGCGAAAAAATGGTTTCGTACAGATTCGAAGGGTATTGGAAAGACGTGGGCACGATAAGCTCTTTATGGGAAGCGAATATGGATTTACTCGGCATAGTGCCGAACTTCGAGCTTCGCGACGAAGACAATATCGTCCATTCGAGAAGCCCTCTGGCGCCGCCTGCGTTCGTTGAAGGGGAGGTTATCAATTCGCTTGTCGCAACCGGCGGAGAAATCGAAGGCAAGGTTGTCAATTCGGTAATAGGCACAAATTGCGTAATCGAAGAGGGCGCCGAAGTATGTGATTGCGTGCTGATGGGCAACATCGTCGTTAAATCCGGAGCGAAACTCAATTATGCGATTATCGACGAAGATGTCACGATAGGCGAAAATGCGGAAGTAGGCTTACCCCGCAAAGAAGCCTGCACTATCAAAAACAAAACTAACGGAATTACGGTTCTGGGCAGAGGAATATCCGTGAAGAAAAACGGTAAAATTCCTGCGGGCGAAATCGTAGATTACAACGTATAAGGGAGGATATGAAAATGGCTTCAACGGTAGGTGTAATATTTTCGAGTCTGAATGAACAGAACGTACCTGAATTAACAAAATTAAGGTCGATAGGTTCTATACCTTTCGGCGGAAGATACCGCCTTGTGGATTTTGCGCTTTCAAGTATGGTGAACTCCGGCATAACTACGGTGGGAATGCTGGCAAAAAACAATTATCAGTCACTGATGGATCATCTCGGTTCCGGTAAGTACTGGGATCTTGCAAGAAAGGAAGGCGGACTCATTCTGTTGCCTCCATATAACGGCGAAACCGAAACGCTTTACAAAAACAGGCTCGAAGCTTTAAAAAGCGCGACCGGATTTTTGAAAAAAGCCAAGGAAGATTTTGTCGTTATCGCCGACAGCGATTCGGTATATAAACTCGATTACAGCAAAGTTATTGATTTTCATATTAAAAAGAATGCTGATATAACTATGGTTTATCACGAGCACGTTACCAAAAAATCGCACTATTATATCACTTTCGAGACGAATAAAACAGGGAGAATTACCGAGCTTGAGATTAATCCCGTGACGGACGGAGTAAGAAAAAATTACATAAACGTAATGGTTGCGCGCAGATCGTTTATTTTGGGACTTGTGCAGAACGCAATACAGTACGGATATACGAGCTTCGGACGCGATATACTCAGCCCCAGCGTAAAATCACTTAAACTTTACGGCTATAAACTTGACGGATATTATCAGAATATTGACTCTCTTGTGTCTTATTTTGCCGCAAATATGGAGCTTCTCAATAAAAATATCAGAAATGAGATTTTCGGGGGCAGAGATATATATACTAAGGTCAACGACAGCGCTCCCGCAAAATTTACCGAAACGGCAAAAGTCAAGAACTCTCTGATTGCCGACGGGTGCCTTATCGAAGGTACGGTCGAGAACAGTATTCTCTTCCGCGGCGTAAAAGTAGGTAAAGGCTCGGTCATTAAAAACTGCATTATTATGTCGGACGACATCATCGGCGAGAACTGCAATCTTGCGTATATAATAAGCGATAAAGACAGCGTGATACGCGATAACAGGGTGCTTGCGGGGTGTGAAATTCAGCCTTTCTTTATTAATAAAGGCACTTTAATATAAAATAAGGGGAAAAATTATGGCAACAAAAAAGACTGTTTCGGCATCTGAGCCCGAAACTGCGGTTAAACCGAAAACAACAAAAACTGCTGCAAAACCTAAAGCTACCGCAGCTAAACCTAAAACTGTAAAAAAGACCGTAAAAACGACAAAAACCGAAGAGAAAAAGAAAATCCTGTTCGTTGCGTCGGAAGCGACTCCGTTTATTGCCACGGGCGGGCTTGCCGAAGTAATAGGCTCGCTTTCAACAGCTTTGGCAAAAACGGGAAAATTCGACGTAAGGGTTGTTATTCCGCTTTTTTCGGATATCAAGAAGGAATATAAAGATAAATTCTCGTATATGGGCAATATTTACGTACACCTTGCGTGGCGTAATCAGTATTGCGGAGTATTTTCTTACGTAAAAGACGGCGTGACGTTCTACTTCATCGACAACGAGTTTTATTTCAAGCGCCCCGGTTGCTACGGATATTATGACGACGGGGAAAGATTTGCTTTCTTTTCACGCAGCGTGCTCGAAATTATGCCGTTTTTGAATTTCTATCCCGACGTAATGCATTGCCACGACTGGCAGGCGGCGCTGGCGGCGATTTATCTTAAAACAAATTATTGTTTCAGAGAAGAGTATCAGTTTATCCGCGCATTGTTCACTATTCATAATATAGAGTATCAGGGGCAGTATTCGATGGATTTATTGTGCGATCTTTTCGATATTCACGGTTCTTACAGATATCTGGTCGAATACAATAATTGCATTAATCTTATGAAAGGCGCTATCGAGTGCTGCGAAAGATTTTCTACCGTAAGTCCTCGTTATGCGCAGGAAATCAAAGACCCGTACTTTGCGCACGGGCTCGATAAAATTATCAGAAACAACGAATTCAAGCTTACCGGCATTTTAAACGGTATAGACGACGTCGGATACAGTTGCGAGCACGACGAGCATCTTTTTGCAAATTTCAGTGCGGAAGATTTTTCAAATAAAGCAATCTGCAAAAAAGAGCTTCAGGATATGCTCAACCTCCCGCAAAAGCCCGATACGCCGATTATTGCAATGGTTACGCGACTTGTTTCGCATAAAGGACTTGACCTTGTTACAAACATTATCGAAGAGTTATTGAAAGACGATATACAGTTTATAGTTCTCGGTACGGGAGATTCGCATTTCGAAAGGTATTTCTGCGATCTTACAAAGCGTTATCCAGATAAGTTCAGTGCAAATATCGTTTTCAACGGCGATTTGTCGAGAAAAATTTATTCCGGTTCGGATATTTTCCTTATGCCGTCCAAATCCGAGCCTTGCGGGCTTTCGCAGATGATAGCTTGCCGTTACGGTACGATACCGGTTGTAAGAGAAACGGGTGGATTATACGACAGTATAAAACCGCTTGTAAACGGATATACTTTTGCGAATTATAACGCGCATGATATGTTGTACGTTATAAGAGAAGCAGTCTCGGCTTATAAAAACAAAGAAGAATGGACAAAACTTATGAAGAGAGCGGCAACTACCGATTTCAGTTGGTCACATTCCGCAAAAGAATATGAAAATCTCTATTTTGATATGCTGAAATAATTTTACCGTTAAGGAGAATCAAATGAGTAATACAACGTTAACCGAGAAAGAAGTTAAGGATTTGATCAAAGGTAAACTTGCAAGATATTTCGGGGTCAGTCCTGCAGAAGCTTCCAAAGAACAGATTTATAAAGCTGTCGTAATGTCCGTAAGGGATATTTTACTTCAGAAAAGGCAACAGTTTCATAAAAAAATCAAGGCGCGCAGAGCAAAGAGAGTATATTATCTTTGTATGGAATTTCTTTTGGGCAGGTCGCTTAAAAACAGCTTGTACAATTTAAGCGCAACTTCCGTATATGAAAAAGCCGTTGCGTCGTTTGGATTTTCGTTGGAGGATTTATACGAGCTCGAGCCCGACGCAGGCTTAGGCAACGGCGGATTAGGCAGGCTTGCCGCTTGCTTTATGGATGCTTTGGCTACAGGCAATTATCCTGCCTTGGGATATTCGCTTTGCTATGAATTCGGGCTTTTCAAACAAAAAATTGTCGACGGCTGGCAGACAGAGTTGCCCGATACTTGGCTTCCCGGCGGTGAAGCGTGGCTTACCCAGAGGACGGATAAATCGTTTACGGTAAGATTCAACGGTCAGGTAGAAGAGCGGTGGACTGAAAACGGGCTTGAAACGAATTATATAAACTGTAAGGAAGTTCAGGCAGTTGCGTATGATATGATGATTTCCGGTAAAGACAGCGAGGCTGTATCGGTACTAAGGCTCTGGAAGGCAAGGCCGATGCAGGATTTCAATATGAAGCTGTTTTCGCAGGGCGAATACTATCAGGCAATGACGGAGGAAAACGACGCCGATTTGCTCACGAAAGTGCTTTATCCGGCTGATAATCATACTGCCGGTAAATCTTTGCGTTTAAAACAGCAGTACTTTTTATGTTCTGCATCTATGCAAAATATCGTCGAAGATCATAAACACAGATACGGCGATTTGAGAGACTTGCCGAAACTTGCGGCAATACATCTCAACGATACTCATCCCACAATGTCTATTGCAGAACTTATGAGGATTCTCGTTGACGAGTATTTTTACGACTGGAATCAGGCTTGGGCTATAACGACGGCGACGTGCGCATATACAAATCATACTATACTTGCTGAAGCGCTCGAAACATGGTCGGAGGATATTATCGAAAGGACCGTTCCAAGAATTCATTCTATAATCAAGGAATTAAACAGGCGTTTATGTGAAGAACTCTGGAACAGATTTCCCGGCGAATGGGCTAAAATTTCGCGTATGTCTATAATCGAGCATGACCGTGTAAAAATGGCAAATCTGGCCATTTACGGAGGACACAGCGTAAACGGCGTATCGACTTTGCACAGCGAAATAATCAAACAAACCGTCTTTAAAGATTTTTATGACTTTTCGCCCGAGAAATTTACAAACGTAACGAACGGAATTGCGCACAGGCGTTGGCTCAATCAGGCTAATCCGGAACTTGCCGAATTGATTACCGACTGCATAGGCGACGGATTTGACCTTGACGCATCGAAGTTGGCTGAGTTCAAAAAATTCGAAAACGATAAAACGGTTCTTACCAGACTTGAAGAAATCAAATCGATTAAGAAAAAGCAGTTTTCGGAGTTTGCAAAAAAGAAGCAGGGGGCAATAATTAATCCCGATACAATTTTCGACGTACAGGCTAAACGCCTTCACGAATATAAGCGCCAACTTCTGAACGCTTTGAATATTATAGATACCTATCTTGATTTAATCGATAATCCTGAGTTGCCGGTTGTTCCTAAGACTTATATTTTCGGTGCGAAGGCTGCGCCGGGATATGATATGGCGAAAAAGATAATCAAACTCATAAATTATCTGGCGGACGATATTAAGAAAAACCCGAAAATAAACGAAAAACTCAACGTTGTTTATATGGAAGATTACAACGTGACGATGTCGGA
>DOCD01000136.1:0-3685 GCA_003503945.1 Clostridiales bacterium
AAAGAGCGCAACGCGCTTATGCCGTTTTGAAAACACGCCGCCCGAACAGAAATTGTTCGGGCGGCTGTTTTTATTTATGCGTTATTTTTTTGCGGCGGCAATAATCTTTTCCGCAAGCTGCGGCGGAACCTCCTCGTACCTTAAAAACTCCGAGGTGAACTTTCCGCGGCCGCGGGTCATTCCTCTGAGGTCGGTGGAGTATTTGGCAATCTCCGCAAGCGGAACTTCGGCGATTACCGTCGTGATATCTCCGTCGGTGTGGCTTTCGGATATCCTGCCGCGGCGTTTGGAAACGTCGCCCATTACCGCGCCCAGATATTCGCCGTTCACGGCGATTTTAAGCTTCATTACGGGCTCCAGCAAAACGGGCTTGGCGTTCTTTATTCCCTCCTTGAAGGCGAGCGCCGCCGCAGCCTTGAAAGCCATTTCCGAGGAGTCTACGTCGTGGTAGCTTCCGTCGTACAGCACCGCTTTAACGCCGGTTACGGGATAGTCGGCGAGCACGCCGCGCGACATACATTCTCTGAGCCCCTTTTCGACTGCGGGTATATACTGTCTGGGTACAGCCCCGCCGACGACTTCGTCGCCGAATACGAAATGCTCCTCGCACGGCTCGAAGCGCACCTTGCAGTGTCCGTACTGCCCGTGCCCGCCCGACTGCTTTTTATGCTTGCCTTCGGCGTTCGATACGGCGCGTATCGTTTCGCGGTAAGAAATTTTCGGCTCGGAAAGCTTAACCTCTATGCCGTAACGCGCTTTCAGCTTCTTTGCGAGGATTTCGAGGTGAACTTCGCCCTGTCCGTATAAAAGGAGTTCGCCCGTTTCGGCGTTCTTTTCAACCGAGAATGTGTAATCCTCTTCGAGCATTCTGGTAAAGCCTGCGAACATTTTGTCCTCCTCGCCCTTGTTCACGGGTTTGACGGCGAGGCAGAGGGAGGGCTTGGGGAAGTGAATGGGGTCGAACAAAATTTTAGTGCCGAGCGCGCACAGCGTGTTGCCCGTGTCGGTCGCGGTGAGCTTGTTCACCGCGCCTATGTCACCCGCGATAAGCTCGTTAACAAGCTCGGTCTTTTTGCCCCTGAGCATGAATATCTGACCTATGCGCTCCTCGGTGTCGGTGTTGGGATTGTATACGGTCATGCCCGTTTTAAGCGTGCCCCTGTAAATTTTTACGTAGTTCAATTTGCCCGTGTACGGGTCGTGCACAGTCTTGAAAACCTGCGCCGCGAAGGGGGCGGAGGCATCGCGCATTACGTTTACGACGTCGTCGGCGGCGAGGTCGGTGGCGAGCGTGTTTCTCCTCTCGTTGGCGTTGGGCATATATCTTATTATTTCGTCTAAAAGGTTTATTACGCCTCGGTTTTGCAGCGCGCTGCCCGCCATTACGGGGATTACGTTGCCCACGGCGATGCCCTTTCTTATTCCGTGCACCGTTTCGTCTTTGGTGAGCTTGCCGTCGCTGAAATACTTGTCGAGCAAAATTTCGTCGTTTTCTGCGGCGGTTTCCATAAGGCTCGCCTGCATTTCGTTCATCTGGTCTTTAAGCGAATCGGGCACGGGCACCTCCTGCGGGCCCTGCGTCGAAAATTTATAGCAACGCTCCTGTATCGCGTTGAGGTAGCCGGTCATCTTTCCGTCCGCCATAACGGGCAGCTGAATGGGCGCAAGCTTGCCCGCGTACTTTTCCTTTAACGCGGCGAGCGTACCCGCGTAGTCCGCGTTCGCCTTATCCATGCCGTTAATGAAAATTACGAGCGGTTTGCCGTATTTGAGGCAATACTCTACGACGTTTTCCGCGCCTATGGGCAGTACGCCGTTCGCGCCGATAACCAGCACGGCCGCGCCGCACGCCGCAAGCGCCTCCTGCCGTTCGCCCTCGAAGTCGTAAAAGCCGGGCAGGTCCAGAAGGTTAAGTTTGAAGCCCTTCCATGTCAGATACGCGACCGAGGTGTAAATTGAAAGCTTTTTCGCCTTTTCGAGCTCGTCGAAATCCATAACGGTGGTGCCGTCCTCGATTTTGCCCATACGGTCAATCATTCCGCCGTTGAAAAGCATCGCCTCGCAGAGGGTGGTTTTGCCCTCGCCGCTGTGGCCTATAACCGCAATGTTCCTGATGTCGTTTGAAGTGAAGTTCATAATTTTAGTCCCCTTATGCCGCAAAATTGCGGTTACTGATTACATTATACTATATAAATTTTAATTTTTCAATAGGGGAAGCGAAATTTATTAAAAAGCACGGTACAAAAACTGTACCGTGCTTTTTGTTTAACCGTAGTAATTGCGGTGTTTTTTTCGGGCAAGCAACAGCGAAATCAGAAAGTAGGCGGGGAAGCACAGCGCGATACAGCCGATTACGCCCAAGGCTATTGCGTTAGTTTCGAATGCCGTATAATTAATTGCTATAAGTATTGCCGCCGCCGCAAAGCTCCCGCCGAGGCACGACCAGAACATGGATCTGCTTTCGAGTTTTGATTCTTCTTTATAGCTGAACGTGTCGCCGCTCCACTTGCCGGAGCCCTCGGTGTTAATATACTCTTCCTCTTCGAACGCAAAGCCCGCGCAGCATATAACGAAAAACAGGAATAAAAATATAAACTGCGGGAGCACCCAGTTCCAGTCGATTTTACCGTCTTGAACCTCGGGCATTGCGAATGAATAAACAATTACTCCGATTGCCGCCAGAGCCATACAGATAAGGTTGGCGACGAAGTATTTTGACAAAATTTTCAAGATGACAGCGATTACCAGAACGCTTGTAATCGCAATGCCGATAAAACCACCGATACCCATTTTATTTTCTCCTAAGTGTAATTTTTCTCTTTTTTCGCTCTTTTCAGATTATGTCTGTAAAATACGTACTTCGGGAAGAAAAACAGCGAAACGAGTAAAAGCGGCGCCGCCAAAACGAGAAATAACCCGTTATTGCTTATATCGAGAGTAAAAGCGGCTACCGCGCTTAATATTGCCGCAATAAGGCTTGCTGCGCTTATGCCGCCGCAAATAAGTTTTTGCTTTTTCAAATACATTCTGTGAAAACTTCGCCAATCGTTTTCCCTGTAAACCTTTGCTTTTCTTCCCAGCAATTTATTCAGACTGATGCAAACAATCGAAGAATTCATTAACGCCTGCGAAGCTACGTTATCGAGTCTGTTTACCGTAAGGTCGCTCTTGGCATAAAGATTTCCGTTGTCGTCCGTGAATTTTTCGAAAATTTCGGCTTGTTCCAAAAACGCGTCGAAAAATTCCTCGTAATTGCGGAATTTTTCCTTGCCGTACTTTTCGTAAACGTCCAATAAATCAAACATGGCAATTTTCGATTGCCCGCGGTTAAAGTAAAAGCTCGCTATCAGTACCCCGTCTTCGTCATACGGAAAAAAGCAGTTAAGGTAATTTTTGTCTTTCTTAGGTTCTGCGCCGGTCATTTTGGCAAGATATCTTATAAGACTGTAATCGCGCATCGTTTATCCTCCGTAGAATATTGATAGGTCATTAGACCTATAATTATTATATTAGGTCAATTGACCTATGTCAAGTCTTTTAACCTGAAAATTTTAAAATTGAATTATGGTATATATGGATATAATCAAACAGTTGATGGAAGAAAAGGGCTACAGTCAGCAAAAGGTCGCCGATATTTTAGGCGTAAATCAGACGACGGTCAGTCAATGGCTTATGGGCAAAAAAA
>DOCD01000136.1:3954-4366 GCA_003503945.1 Clostridiales bacterium
GGCTTATGGGCAAAAAAAAGCCCGGCTATGACAGCATTCTGGAAATTTACGAAAAATTCGGCATAACGCCGAATGAGTTATTCGGGATAGAATAAAAGCCCGTAAAGGGAAAGGCGGGCGCGGTTTGCGGCTGTTTTAAACTGAGGTGCAAATTTTTTTGCAAAAAGTTTCAAAAATTATGCATAATTCGTTTGACATCGGGTTTATAACCTATTATAATAATTTAGCGTGTCGATAAAGGCATAACTATGCCTATTGAACGTGTATATAGGGACGACGCGTGAAGTTACTGCAAAATCCGTTGGCTGGCGGAACAGATAATTTACGCCGACAAATGTAGAGGCGCGACCTCTGCGACTAACCGCAGCTGATTTTTTATGCAAAAAGTTGCGATACACACGGTTAAGTTGAC
>DOCD01000061.1:0-22904 GCA_003503945.1 Clostridiales bacterium
TATAAGTTGTTTAATTATGCATCTTTTAATGTATATTTATTAAATATCAGCTCTTTATGAATACAAGCAGTACTGCGGGAAAAGTGTTAATTATAAGATTAAATTAACCTATCCTTACTATCTTCTTATATGATAATATAAATTTATAAGTTCACGTTATAGAGTACATAATGAATAACTATGCAAAAACAGCGCCCATTTATTTGACAGTTTGGTGAAAACCTTGTAAAATTTATATAAAAACTTTTTTATGGACGTGAATGAATTGTTTTTTTGGTCGGGAAACAAAAAGTGCAGGTATCTGATAAAAAAGTTAAATTTTCGGAAAGGAGAACAGACATGAAAAAGAAAATTGCAGCTATTTTCCTCCTTGTATCGTCTGTTACGTGTCTTGCTTGGGGCGCCGCGGCTTGTAAAGAGCCCGACTACCCCGAAACGGGAACGTATTATTACGATTCGGACGACGGTGGCACTTACTACGTGATGTTGCAGGACGGAACATTCCTTCTGGAGATCGGCGATACCGTTTCTAACGGCACCTACAAGGTGCAGGACGACGGCGTTTTAAAGCTGTCGTTTGACGGCGACGTTAAGCCCGACGTCACTATCACCTACAATGATACCGTACTTTCCGTTTCCTATGACGCGTCGTCCATGCAGTTCATGCGTTCGGTAAGCTATACCGTCAGCTATGACGCTTGCGGCGGCAGCGGCGTTGGCTCCGTAAAAACAGTGAACGGCAAATCGGTTGCCAAGCCTTCCGACCCCGTTAGGGCGGGATACACTTTCTTGGGGTGGTATACCGACGCGGAATACACGCAGAGCTTCCTCTTCGGCGTAACGCCGGTTACGTCGGATACGACGCTGTATGCGAAATGGTCGGACGCGTTAACGGGCGAAGCGGAATACACCGTGGAATTCAACCTCGGATACGAGGGCGGAAGGGCGCCCGCCGCGCAAACGACGATTGCGGGCAAGCTCTATAATGTGGAAACGCCCGTGCGCGAAGGATATCGCTTCGGCGGCTGGTGGATAAGCGATTTCGAATCCGCCGACCAACTGACCTATCGCTATTACGAGGATTACAAATTCACGTCGAGCACGACCGTTTACGCGCAGTGGACGCCTGCCGAGACGCAGGGCAAGCTTGCTTCTCCGCTTCCCCGCGTGGAAGGAAATATGGTAACCTGGGACGCGGTAAGCGGCGCAAGCGGCTACTTTGTGGAGGTTTCCGACCCCAACGGGGCGAAGCTTGTCGACCGTAACGTGGGCTCCACGAGCGTGGAAGTTAATTTCTCTTCCTCGGTCGCGGGGAAGCACGTCATCAAAGTGACGGCGGTTTCTTCGAACGCGGCGAACAACTCGGAAGCGGCTTTGCGTTACTATAATAATAAGGCGCTCGGCAAAGTTTCCCTATTTAACGTCGTCGAGCCTTCCGTGCTCACCTTCAATGCGGTGGAGCACGCGGAAAAATACAAGATTTCCATTGTGTGCGGAAACGAAGCGCACAATCATACCTCTATAGATAACGGCACTTCGACCTATTTCAACTTCGAGGGATGCGAAATGAAGGAGGGCGGAATTGCCTTTACCGTTACGGCGAGCGCCGCGGGCTACGCTCCGACGACTTCGCGCGTATTCTATTACAACCGTCAGCTCGATAAAATAGAGGAGTTCTATTTCGACGGCTCGACGGAGACAGTTTCGTGGCAGCCCGTGAAAAACGCCGTCGACTATTCGGTAACGATAACCGACGGAACTGTTACGCACAAAACGACGACGGGCGGCAAAAATTACATAAGCCTCAAAAATTACTCTTCCGAGAAGGTTAACGTCAAGGTTACGCCCGTGACGAAGGGTTACAATTCTCCCGCGGCGAGCGATTACTCTTTTGTGAGGACGGGGCTTGCGGCGCCTACGGGCGTAAAGGTGAGCGGGACGCAGCTCGTCTGGGCGGAAGTAAAAGGCGCGGAACAGTACGTTATCAATATTTCGGGCGCCGATTATACGACAAGGCAGAACGAAACGACGTACGACCTTGCTTCGCTCAGCCTTGCCAACGGCGTTGATTATCTTATCAACGTACGCGCGATAAAAGCGGGCGGGGCGCAGCAATCGGTAGCGAGTGAAACGATTACGGCGCAGTACTATTCGCTCTCTTCCGCCGTAACGTATGCGGAAAGCCGCGTAAGCTGGAACGCCGTAATAGGCGCCAAGAACTACGAAGTAAGGGTTAACGGCGGCGCGACGCAAATAATTTCCAACGATACGACGACCGCCGACGTTACGCTTACGCAGAGCGGGGAGAACGTGATTTACGTCCGCTATACCGACGATAACAATTCTACCTCCGGTTGGGAAAGCGTAAGGGTATACGCCTACAAAATCACCCTCGACGAACGCGAAGGCACGGACGTTGATGACCTTTACTGCGCGTTGGGCGACAGGCTGAGCCTTCCCTATTCGGAGAAGAACGGGTACGACCTTAACGGGTGGTATACCGCTCCCGGCGGCGCAAGCTCCAACAGCGGGCGCTACTTCGACGGCGATAAGCTTTCCGTTGCTTCGGATATAAGCCTGTATGCGGGCTGGACGGCAAAGACCTTCTCGGTGGAATACGTAATGGATCAATACGCGACCGTAACCGATGGCGCGAGCAAGGTTACTTTCCGCGAGGATTACACTCTGGAAGTGCCCGTAATGAATCCCGACTATTCGTACATTACCTTCCTCGGCTGGTTCAGCGAGCCCGACGGGCGCGGGATTCAATATACCGACCCTAACGGCAAGAGCCTCGACAACTGGAAATATTTAAAGGATATACAGGTTTACCCCGCATGGTTCCAATATTTCGAGTTCGTATTGCAGACCGAAGGAACGTATAAGAATACATATGCGGTCAAGAGGCCTTCCTCGCTTTCCTATTCGACGCCGTTTACAAAACTCGTGGTGCCCGAAACTTATATGGGCAAACCCGTAACGGTGGTGGAAGGGCGTACGTTCGCAAGCTTAAGATATACGACGCAGGTGGAAATTCCCGATACCATTCGCCTGATTTATATCGAATCTGCCTTCTCTAACAGTAAGGTTCTCGAACAAATTAACGTTTATAAAACGGGTCACACCAACGACCCCGTGTACAGCTCGCACGACGGCGTATTGTATTATAACGACGAGCTTTCGGGCGTGGGCAAAACGCTTGCGGCAGTGCCGCTTGCCAAAACGGGGCATTACGTTGTGGAGTCGGGGACGAGGAGCATAGGCAGCGGCGTGTTCTCTTCGAGCAATATAACCTCGGTAACAATTCCTTCGTCCGTTGTGGATATCGCGTATAGGGCGTTCTACAATTCGGCAATCGAAAATATTTATTTCGACCGTGAAACGGGCGACGAGCTTATAATCGGCGAAGAGGCGTTCGTTAACTGCAAAAATCTTCAGTCTATTACGTTGCCTAGCCGTTTGAAGAAGGTAGACCCCGTATCGGTATTCGCGGGTACGAGCTCGCTCGAAAATATCTTCGTGTACGACGACAACGAAAATTATTCGCACAAAGGCGGTATCCTCTGTAACAAGGCGGGTAACACCATGCTCTATTGCCCTTCGGCAAAGCGCGGCGAATTGAGGATAGAAGGGGGCGTTCGCTCCATTGCGGACGGCGCGTTCAAGGATTGCAAAGGCTTTTATTCCTTAACCATTCCCGCATTCGTTACCTCTATAGGCAACAACGCGTTTGAGGGCTGCACTACGTTGCGCAGCGTTACCTTTGCGGGGGCGAGCGGCGTATTCGGGGAGCTTACCGTCGGCGAGGGCGCGTTTAAAAATTGTTCCGCGCTTACCTCGGTTGTGTTCCAGGAAAACAGCAACGTGGTTGCAATAGGCTACGGCGCTTTCGAAAACTGCGGAAGAATCGACACCATTACCCTTCCCGATACCTTAAAAGAAGTTTCGAGCGGTATTTTCGCAGGGTGCAAAAATCTGGTTAACGTAAACGTATCGGAAGATCACCCGTATCTCTCTTCCGAGGACGGCGTGGTGTACGATAAGAACAAGACGGAAATCAAGTATTATTCCATAAACCGCAAAGAGTCGACGGTGATTTTGCCCGATTCCATTCAGAGTATAGGCGCCAACGTGTTTGCGGATAACCTTTCGGTTCAGAAGGTCATTGTCGGCAGCAATGTTACGTTTATCGACCAGTATGCGTTCAAGGGTTGCAACAACCTCGAATCGGTTGTGTTTGTAACCGGCGACAAAGAGCTTAAAATCGGCGATTACGCGTTCGATAATTGCAGCAGTCTTGCGCACTTCTACGAGTCGGCGAGCGCAACGGCGGACGAATCCTCTTATACCGAACAGTTGCCTTCGCGCCTTCGTTCGATAGGTAAATACGCTTTCAACAGAGCGAGACTCGGCTCCGTTGTGTTGGGAGAAGGGCTTACCGAAATCGGCGAATACGCGTTTGCGAATACTAATATAACCTCTATTACCCTTCCCGCAAGTCTGAAAACGCTGGGCGATTACGCTTTTAACGGTTGCCGCAGGCTTACCGAAATCGTTACGGCGACGGACGGCAAGCTGGAAACGATAGGAAATGGTGCGTTCTCGGGAATCGGCATTACTTCGTTTACCGTTCCCAAAACGGTTAAGACTATCGGTCAAAGCGCATTTTCCGGCTCCGCTCTTACCGAGATAATCTTCGAAGCGCGCGGCAACGGCGATCCCGTTCTGACGTTGGGGCTATACGTGTTCTCCGGTACGTCGCTTACGAGCGTGGAATTGCCCGCAAAGGTGGAAATTACGATAGACACGACGTACGGGTTCAGCTGTTCATTCGATGGTATGAATTATCTTGAAGAGATTACCGGTCTCGATAACGATAAGTGCGTTGTAAAGGACGGCGTCCTGTTTTTGAAGGACGCGGCGGGGAATCCCGAATATGCGGCGATGGGGCTCATCGGCTATCGCGGCGCGGTGGTGATTCCCAAAACGGTTAAAGAAATTTATCCGAATGCGTTCCAGGATTGTCTGCCTTCCGGCGTCACCTTCGAAAAGGGCGGCACGGTTGATCTGATTATCGGGGAAAACGCGTTCTACGGCGTAGGCAAGGAATACGACGAGGACGAATGGGAGTACACGACGCCCCTCTATGAGGATTGCCCCATTGTGCTTCCCAAGCGGTTAAGGACGTTGGGCGATATGGCGTTCGCCTATACCGGCTTTACTTCGCTCGCCTTCGAGGATAACGAATCCCGTCTGACGGAAATTGCCTCGCATGCGTTTATGGGTATGACGGAAGTGACGAGCGTAAAACTTCCGCGCGGCATTAAGAAGATCGGCGACTATGCGTTCTGCCCCGGCTACTTCGGCGACGGAGGAAAGCTTACGGAAATCGTATTGAACGACGATTTGGAATATATCGGCGAAGACGCGTTCTACCGTCAGTTGGCGCTCGAAAAGATTGTGATTCCCGCTTCCGTCGAAGTGATTGACGAGTATGCGTTCTGGGTATGCCCCGAGTTGAAGGAAGTTACGTTTGCGGCGGGCTCCCGCATTGCCTTGATTGGCGACAGCGCGTTCTCGGGCTGCTCCTCGCTCAAAACGATTACCCTTCCCGCAACATATTGCGGTACGACGGGTACGAAGAGCGATAACGGAACGTACAGCGGCAACGGCGTGTTGGCTTACAGCTTGTTCTCGGGCTGCACGTCGCTTGAAAGCATTACGTTTGAAAGCGGTTGCCCGCTCATTACCAAAGTAGACGAATACGCGTTCGAGGATTGCGTTTCTTTGAAAGCGATTACCTTCCCCGTTAACGTGAAAGAAATCGGCGAGAATGTTTTCGCCTTAAACGACGACGAAGCGGCGCTGGAAAGCATTACCGTTCCGGGCGGAGTTTCGGCAGCGTCGATAGTCAACCTCGGCGACGCGATCGCAAGAGGAGCGAAGCTCAACTTTGCCGGCGGTGCAAGCAGCTCCGTTCAGATAGAAAATAACGGCATAATTTACGGCAAGGACGCCGCAGGCAACCTTGTATCTCTCTTAAAATATCCCTCGTCCGTTACGGATAAAACCTTTGTAGTTCCCTCTACGGTAAGAACGTTCGGCGAAGGCGTGTTTGCGGGCAACAAATATCTGGAGAGCGTAACCCTTCCCGAAGGGATTCTGGAAATCTGCGAGGATATGTTCAACGGCGTTTCGAACCTGAAGTCGATTGTCATTCCCTCCTCGGTAACGAGTATCGGCGACAAAGCGTTTGCTTTATGTTCGAGCCTTACGACGGTAACCTTTGCAACAACCGCTTCGGGCAGCACTTCGGTTACCTCTATAGGTAACGGCGCGTTCCGCCGCTGCACTTCTCTGGTTTCGTTGGATATACCCGATTCCGTTATCGTTTTGGGCGAAGCGGTAAACCCTATGTATATACAATACGGCTGGTTTGACGTAATAACCACGGTATTTACGGGCTGCACGGCGCTTAAAAGCGTAAGACTTCCCAAAAACCTCGTAGTGATTTACGGTTGCATGTTTAAGGATTGCACGGCGCTCGAAACGGTGATTTTGCCCGAGCGTTCGGCACTCAACGAAATAGAGCTTTATGCTTTCCAGGGCTGCACGAGCCTCAAATCGGTTGATTTCGGCAATGCGGCGAATCTGGAAGATGTAGGGCAGTATGCATTTGACGGGTGCACCTCGTTGACTTCGGCAACCTTCGCCGAGTCGGGGCAACTCAAGCTTTCAAACAACGTATTCTCGAATACGGGACTTACGAGCTTCAAAATTCCCCGTCAGCTTCGCGAAATCGGTAACGAATGCTTCAGCGGCGCGACAGACCTTGCCGCGGTCACCGTAGACCCCGATTGCCGCCTGAGAGTGATCGGCGCGGGGGCGTTCGAAGACACGGCGATTTCCTCGTTTGCGTTCGCAAATACGCCTGCGCTTACCTCAATAGGGGAAAACGCCTTCCGCAATACCAACATGTCGGGCGCGTTGAACTTCCCTTCGAATCTGAGCGTGATTGACGACGGCGCGTTTGCAAACTGCACGGGCATAACTCAAATTAATATTCCCGCCGCGATTTCCAAAATCGGCGCGAGCGCGTTTGAAAATACGGATATTTCCTCGGTGACGATCGGCGGTTCGGATACCGTTATCGGCGCAAAAGCGTTCTCGGGCTGTACTAACTTGACGCAGGTCAATCTTGAAAGCGGCGTTGCGAGCATCGGCAACATGGCGTTCGCCTATGCACCCATTACCCACATAGTGATTCCCGCAACCGTTTATCTGGTAGAGGGAAACCCGTTCGTCGGGTGCAGGCTCGAAAGCATGGATATTCTTTCGGAAGAAGCCAATCTTCTCTTCGAGAACGGCGGACTGTACAATGCGGGAAAAACGATAATTTACTGCATAAGTCCCGAAACGAGCGGCGATTACGTGGTTTCGGACAACGTGACAATGATAATGTCGGGCGCGTTTGCGGGCACGAAGATTACTTCCGTTAGATTGCCTGCGACGATTACGGAGATTTCCGACAACACCTTCAAGGGTTGCACGGAGCTCACGTCGATTACCATAGGAAAGAATGTTACTAAGATAGGCGAATCGGCGTTCGAAGGATGCACGAAGCTTCAAACCATTAACTTCGAGGCTGGCGGCACGCAGGCGCTGTTCATCGATAAAGCCGCGTTTAAGGGCTGCACCGCGCTCACCGCGTTGACCTTGCCGCACCGTTTGCGCAACAGCCGCGAACTCGTACAGTCGCAGTATGTTACGTATGCGGGACTTGCGGAGTCCGCATTCGAAAACTGCACCTCGCTCGCTACGGTAACAAGCGAAACGGTTTCGGAAGATTTCAATGCGAGCGCATACGAAGGGTATAGCCTGTGGATAGGCGTGAAGGCGTTCAGGGGCTGCATCAGCCTTACGAGCGTTACGCTTCCCGACAGCCTCGGCGAAGGAACTTCGAGCAATAAGAACGGCAACATGATCAGCGAACGCGCGTTCGAGGGTTGCATAAAACTTTCCGCCGTGAACTTTGCGTCTGAGCTCTCCATAAATGACAGCCGCTACGGCGGGGATGCCGCCGGGATTATCGGCTCGTACGCGTTCTCGGGCTGCACCTCACTCAAAACCTTTGACGTACCCGAATACATATACACGTTTAAGGAATATGTCTTCGCGGAGAGCGGGCTCGAAAGCATTACTCTTCCCAAGAAGGCGAACAAGTCGGATTACAGCTACATGATTTCCGATTATGCGTTTGCTAATTGCACGGCTCTCACCGAGTTCCGCTGCTTCGGCGACTTCCGTCACGGCAGCATGCAGATGAGCGGAATGACCTTCTCCGACGGTATCGGCAACAACGTATTCGAAGGTTGCACGGCGCTTAAAACCGTTGAGTTCGGCGGCGAAGAGGGGACTATTTACCTCTCTAAAATCGGCGATAACGTATTCAAGGGTTGCACGGCGCTCGAAAGCGTAATTATTCACTTCGAAAATTACTCTACGAACTTTATCGGCGAAGGAGCGTTTAAGGATTGCGCGGCGCTTACAAGCGTGCAAATCAGCGGCTTCAAGAGTCTTTACATCGAGGCTTCCGCATTCGAAGGCTGTACGGCGCTTGCCGCGCTCGACCTCACGAAGGGCGCGGAGAAGAGCGAATTGAGTAGCATAGGCAATGACGCGTTCAAGGGCTGCACGGCGCTTACAGTCACCGTTCCGTTTGCGGATAAAGCGGCGGCAGACAAGGTGCTCGAAGAGGGCTGGAACGGCGACGCGACCGTAATATACAAGGCGCCCGAGGCAAGCGAATAAAACGGTAGAATAACGTAGCGGCATCGGCAAAGGGGCAACTTTAGGCAAACTGCCTGCGCCCTTTGCCTTTGCGCTACACGAGTAATCAGGAGATTAGGTTATATGCAAGAATCCGAATTAAAAAAATATTACGGGAGATTGCGCAACGAAGCGATTTTGAAATCGACGTTATGGGGATTGTCGGCAGGGTTTATCGCCATGTTTATTGTGGCGTTTGCAACTTGGTTTACCGAGTTCAAAGGGCTTTTCCTCACAATCGGCGTATTTATAGGCGTAGCCGTTGCGGTTTCCCTGCTCTTGTACTTTTTGCGTTTTAAACCGACGGAAAAGGAGGTCGCCGCAAGACTCGACCGTCTGGGGCTCGAAGAGCGCCTCATAACCATGGTGGAGCTGAAGGGCGACGACAGCTATATCGCAACGCGCCAAAGAGAGGACGCGCGCGAAAAACTGAGCGCCGTCGGCGTTTCGAATCTGAAATTTTCGATTTCGCTCACGCTCGTTTTGCTTGCGAGTATCCCCGCGGCGTTTGCGCTCGGAATGACGACGGTTACGGGGCTCAGCGACTACGGAGTGATTCCCACAGTTTCCGCCATGATAGCGGAAAAAGAGCGCACCGATCCCGATAATCGGCTCAACGTCGTTTACGAGGCGGGCGCAGGCGGCGAAATTTTCGGCGAGACAAACCAGACGCTCATGCGGCATGATTCGACGACGCCCGTCGTTGCCGTCGCAAAAGAAGGTTACAGGTTTTATATGTGGACGGACGGCTGCAAAACTCCTTCCCGATACGATACGGATATTACCGAAGATATCACCTTTACGGCGCGCTTTATAGCGATGGATAAGGACGAAATAGATACCCGCGCGGACGGCGACGAGCCCAACGACCAGCCCAAAGAGGACGGCAACGACCAGGGCGACGGCGGCAACGGCGAAGGCGGTCCGAATGGCGGCGGCGAATATCACGAATATAATTACGTAATCGACGGCGTGACGTACTACCGCGGCGTATTCGACGATTACTATGCGGCGGCTATGGAAGAAATGTCGCAGAACGGCGAAATGTCGGATGAGCTGCGCGCTTTTTTGGAAGCGTACTTCAATTCCATAAAGAACTAAAAACGAAAAAAATATTATAAGGAAATAAATATCATGATTAATGAAGCGGATATCACCAAATTCAGCGTACAGTGCAAGGGCATTTTCGAACAAATCGAACGCGACGTCATAGGTCAGAAGGAAGTTATCGAAGGCACGGTCATCGCCATGATAGCGGGCGGCAACGTACTTTTGGAGGGCGTCCCCGGCGTAGGCAAAACCCGTCTTGTAAGGTCGCTCGGCAGAGTATTCAATCTGCCTTTCTCGCGTATTCAGTTCACGCCCGACCTGATGCCGGCGGACGTAACGGGTACCAATATCGTAGTCAAGGGCGCGGACGGAAACACGAATTTCACGTTCCAGCCCGGCCCCATTTTCAGCAACATAATCCTTGCCGACGAAATCAACCGTGCGACGCCCAAAACGCAGTCGGCGCTTCTGGAAGCCATGCAGGAGCACACGGTAACGGTAATGGGCGTATCGAGGAAGCTGAACGAGCCGTTCTTCGTGCTTGCTACGCAGAACCCTATCGAGCAGGACGGAACTTACCCTCTGCCCGAAGCGCAGATGGACCGCTTTATGTTCAAAATAATCGTAAAAAACCCTACGCTCGACGAGCTTATGGATATAGTAAATCTGACGCAGAAGACTATGGCTGAGGTGGCGGACGCGGCGTGCAGCGGCGAGCAGCTTCTGGAAATGCGCAAGACGGCAAATCAGATACCGGTAGCGGAGGAGGTAATGCGCTATGCGATGACCCTTTGCTCGGCAACCCATCCGGACAGCGACTGCGCGACGGAAACGGCGAAAAAATACGTACGACTCGGCGCGAGCCCCCGTGCGGGACAGGCGCTCATATCGGCGGCAAAGGTGCGCGCGCTTCTTCTTGGCAGATTCAACGTATCCTACGACGATATAAACAGGCTCGCCTACCCCGTACTCCGTCACCGTATGAAGCTCACCTTCGAAGCGATAGCCGAGCGCGTCAACCCCGACGATATTATTAAGATGATTATCGAAGAGCTTTCAAAAAAGCACCGTTTGGGTACGGACGGCAAAGCGGCAAAAGCGACGGACGCCGCGTCCGATCAGGCGGCGCAAGCGGATACGTCCGAGGACAGCGTTACCGAAGAACGAGAAACGGGCGACGTGCAGGATAAAAAGTCCAAACGGAAATTCTTTGGGAGAAAATAATGGCGTCAACTTATCTCAACGATGAATTTTTCAGTCGGTTGGAGACTTTGGCGTTCAATCTCAGGTCGGATCTTGCGGGCTTTTTCGGCGGAAAACATCTCGTGAACAGATACGGGCAGACGGTGGAATTTGCCGACTACCGCGAGTATATGCTCGGCGACGATATCCGCCGAATCGACTGGAATCTTTACAGCCGATTCGAAAAATTCTTTATTAAACTATTTACGGACGAGAGGCAGATGCATGTGCAGATTTTTCTGGACTGCTCGGCTTCGATGGGCAAGGATATGCCGCAAAAATCCGCTTACGCCACTGCCGTAGCCGCGGCAATCGGCTTTCTTGCCGTTCACAACACCGATAAAGTATCGTTTTATCTTATGCGGGGCGACCGTTGCGATAGCGTGGACGGCGTTCTGGTCGGCAAGCGTAGCTTTTTCAATGCGGTGCGCTGGCTCGAAAATATCGAGTTCGACGGCGAGACGGATATCGGCGCGGCGGTAACAAGCTGTTCTACGGGTACGGGAGAGGGGCTTTCGGTAATCATCTCCGACTTTTTTACGGACAGCGATTGGCGCAAAGCGGTGGATTACCTCACTTTTAAGCGCCGTCAGGTGCTATTAATTCAGGTTATGACGCCCGACGAAATCGAACCGACTTATTCGGGGCGCGTTCACCTTATGGATTTGGAGGCGGAAGATTTGGAGGACATGAAAAATATGAAACTTCGCATCAACAGCAATATGCAGGTTGCATACAAAGAGGCGCTCGAAGATATTATTTCGACGTGCAAAACCTTCTGCCACTCCCGCGATGCGGAGTTTATTACGGTCAGCACAGATAAACCCATAGAAAAAACGCTTTTCAGTGAGCTGATGAAGGTAGGAATTACGGGATGAAATGGTTAGCGCCCTTGGGCTTTTTGGGGCTTATCGGGCTCGTTGTTTTGCTGATAATTTACGTTATAAAGCCGACTTACCAAAAACGGTTCGTATCGAGTACGTACGTCTGGAAGCACAGCTTAAAATTTCGTAAACACAAACACCCGATTAACAAGTTCCAGGATTTATTACTCTTAATATTACAGGTTTTAACCATTATCGCCTGCGCGTTCGTTATGGCGTGGCCCGTAATCGAGGCGTTCAAGCCCGACGAAACGGTACAGCGTATCGCCGTAATCGACGCTTCCGTGAGCATGAATGCCTCGAACGGCGAAGCGACGCGTTTGGAGCGCGCCGTGAGCGAGGTTTCCGCTCTTGCCGACGAGGTGACGCAAGCCGGCGGCGAAATCAGCGTGATTATGGCGTCCGAAAAGGCGTATTTCGTTTCCGTCCGCACAACTATTGCCACCCTTCCCGAACTGCGGGATTCCCTTTCCCTGCTTCTCGATACGCAGGAGGAGAGCCCGCTTACCGACGGCTCCTGCGACGTTGCGGGCGCTATGAAGCTCGCCGAAGAGGTGCTCGACGAAACGCCCAAAGCCAAAGTGGTTTTTTATACCGACAAAGATTATTACGACAAAGGTAACGTGGAGGTGGTTTCCGTTGCCGACCCCTTTGAGTATAACGTGGCAATCCTCGATTGCCGTGCGGTTCTGGAGGAGAACTATTATTCTTTCGAGGTGGACGTCGCCTGCTACGGACGTGACAGGGGGATTACCTTCTATTTCGAAGCATACGGCGTGAACCCTGCGGAGGGAAACGGCGGCAACACCGTTCGCGGCAATCTGGTTGCGACTTTGGAGCGCGACGAAATGGTTACTTTGACCTTCTGCGCGCCCAAGTCGAAGCAGGACGAAACGGACGAAAGCGGCGACCCTCTGTACGACCCCGAGCTCACCACGTTCGAAAACGTCTATGCTTACGAATCGGTGTGGGTTTATACGAGCGAAGAGGATTCGTTCGGCGCGGATAACGATTTCTATATTTACGGCGGCGCAAAACAGAACTTAAAGGTGCAGTATTGCAGTGATGAGCCGAATATCTTTTTCCGTTCGGTCATCCGCAGCCTCCGCAACACGCAGCAGGCAAATTGGGATATCGATTTTACCGAAGTTTCCATATATGACGAAGGCGCGACGGAAGGGTACGACCTCTACATTTTCGAGCGGGTTATGCCCCGCACCGTGCCCAAGGACGGCGTTGTGCTGTTCGTTAACCCCGCTTCGTCTCCCTTTGCAACGGGCATTACTATGTCGAGCTACGGCAGGACGGGTAACTTTTACCTCGAAGCGCCTATCGAGCACCCCATCAATAAAAACGTGCTCGCCGAGCGCATTCAGGTAACGGCTTGCCGCCAGATGACGGTGAGCGACGAATACGACGTCGTGCTCTCCTGCTACGGCGACCCCGCCTTTGCGGTGAAGAATACCGACGAGCAAAAGATTGCCGTCATGGCGTTCGAGTTGAAGTATTCCGATATTTCGATGCTCACGGACTTCGGCAGGCTGTTCTTTCAGACCTTCAAATATTATTTCCCTTCCACGGTGACGAACTACAACTTCGAGGTGGGGGAATCGGTTGAACTCAACGCGCGCGCTCCGTCGCTTACCGTTCGCGGGCACGGCGACGACGTCCTCGTGAGCACGTTTCCTTCAACGCTTGCCCTTTCCGAACACGGCACCTATACGTTGGTACAGGAGCTGCCGCTCACTTCAGAGCTCGTTATGGAGAGCATTTACGTGAAGATTCCCAACGCCGAGAGCGATTTTACGACGACGCTGGAAGAACTTGTGAATCCCAACATTGCGGTGCCCCCCGTCGACCTCGATTACGACTTGTTGCTCTATTTTGCGGGCGCGCTCGTTCTTTTGATGTTTGCGGAGTGGTGGGTGCACGCACGTAAGCTATAAGAGGTGAAAGACCATGTATAATTTCAGTATTCATTTTCAATATCCGTGGCTGCTGTTCGCCCTTATTCCCGTATTCGGCGTTGCTCTGTTTTTCCACTTCCGCAGGCAGAAGAAATACCGCCGCACAAGAAACCGCATTATATCGTTGGTTTTGCATCTGACGGCGATGAGTCTGGTGGTGTGCGTCTTTTCGGGGATCAACTTTCAATTCGATAAGCCAAACCTCGAAAACGAGATTTTGCTCCTCGTGGATATGTCGGACAGCAACAGCGAAGCGGAAGCAAACAAGGACGATTTTATACGGAACGTGCTCGATGAGAGCGCTTCCGATTATTCCATAGGAATTGTGATGTTCGGTTACGATCAGGTGCTGGCTTCTCCGTTCGGCAGAAATCCCGAAGAAGTGTACAATAACTACATCAATGCGCCCGTTCCCGATACTTCGGCAACCGATATCGCCGCGGCGCTGCAATACGCCCGCACGGTTATCACTAATCCGCAGTCCGCGAAAATCGTAATTCTTTCCGACGGGCTGGAAACGGACGGCGACGCCATGACCGCCGTGCGTTCGGTGGCGGCTTCGGGAATCCGTGTGGATACCGTGAACTATGCGAACCTTCAGCACGACGAAGTGGAGATTGTTTCGGTCGCGGTGCCCGATTATAACGTCGTGGTGGGTGACCCCTTCAAAATGACGGTAACGCTCAACAGCTCCGTCCGCGGAACGGCGTCGCTCGTCCTGTACGATAACGACGTTGAAATCGCGCCGCAGAATATAGTTTTGGAATCCGGCATGCAGGATATCGTTTACGAATACACGTTCAGCGTTGCGGGAATGCACCGCATGAGCTTTGCCGTGGTAAACGAAGCCGATACCCTTGCGCAGAATAACACCTATTATACTTATATCAATATCGAAGTGTTCGACCGTATTCTTCTGATCGAGCGGGAAGCGAACGAAGGGGTGAACCTTGCCGAAATTTTAAAGAAGGACACCGAGTATACCGTGGATACCGTTAATATTGCGGATACCGAAAATATGCCTTCGACGGTGGACGAACTCCGAATGTACGACGACGTGGTGCTCGTGAATATCGCCAACGCCGATATGCCCGCAGGGTTCGATGCCATTCTCAATTCCTACGTTTACGATTACGGCGGCGGGCTGTTTACCGTGGGCGGTAATAAGGTTGACGACAACGGCGAAACGGTTGCGAATACATATAATCCCATGGATATGAAGGGGACGCTCTATCAGCAAATGCTCCCCGTAAAGGCGATTAACTACACGCCGCCCCTCGGCGTAATCTTTCTTTTGGATATTTCGGGCAGTATGAGCGCCATTGACCCCACCTCGGGCAAGACGTATGTGGAAATCGCAAAGGAAGCCTGCCGCAACTGCGTGCGGTACTCGTTGAGCGAGCGCGATTACGTCGGCGTTATTTCCCTTTCTGATGTTCCCGGCGAAGTATGCCAGATGATACCCGTGCCGCAGTATAATCGCGTCATCGCCGCAATCGACAATATTCAGGACGGCGGCGGCACCATTTATCAGAACTCCTTCGAATCGGCGGGCTCCTCGCTCATGTCGCTTACCACGGTGGAAAAGCGGCACGTAGTGCTCATTTCCGACGGTATGCCGGGGGACGCCTATTCGGCGTATTCACCCGTAATCGAGCGGTACGCAAAACTCGGCGTGACCTTTACGATTGCCGTTATCGGCGGTCAGGGTATGATGGACGATATGGAAGCGGCGGCAAAGCTCGGCAACGGGCGGCTCATAACCATTACCGATATCAACCGCCTCACCGAGCAGATGAGAAACGATTTGGAGTGCGACGAGATTAAGGGCGTCAACTTTACGACTTTTCAGCCCCAGATCAAGGACCATACTTCCGTTGTGAGCGGCATTTCGCAGGACGAGATTCCCGAACTTGACGGCTTTTACGGCACGCAGATCAAATCCGGCGCTTCCATTCCCTTGCGGGGCGAGTATGTGCCCATCTACGCACAGTGGAAATACGGCAACGGCTCGGTGGGAAGCTTTATGTGCGACTTGCAGGGCGAGTGGTCGTCGAAATTTTTGAACAACGAAACGGGTCAGAAGATCCTTAAAAACATTATCCTGGCGCTGTTCCCCACAAAGGCAATCCGTCCTTCGGAAATTGACGTCGATTTGAGCTGGAGCAACTACACGACGACAATGAGCGTTTTTACCGAACTCAACGAAGGCGAACGTATCGAAGCGACGATATCGGGCAAAAACGAATTCAACGAGGACGAGATTAAGCCGATTGCAATGAACGCCGCCAACGGATATACGCGTACGACGTTTGTGGTGACTCAACCGGGCGTGCACGATATCGTAGTTAGAAAGGTGGACGCAAACGGCGTTACGCTTGCCGAAACGAACACTTATCGGGTGTTCTCCTACTCCAAGGAGTACGAGGCGCTTTCCGCGGGTGACGGCGCAGCCTTCCTTTCCGAGCTTGCAGTCAAGGGGAAGGGCATTGCAATAGCCGACTATTGGGAAGTTTTCGACGGCTTCGAAGAAGTGATTCACTCGACGATTGACCCTCGCATATGGATATGCCTTGCCGCGCTCTGTCTGTTCCTTATAGATATTGCTATTCGTAAATTCAAGTTCAAGTGGATTCACGAAATCATAAAGGATCGCAGGGATCAGAAGACGCGGTTCGGCGGCTTGGGAAAAAGCAAAACGGAGAAAAGATCTTGAAAAAGCTATGTTTATTCTTAAAAATAGGGACGCTTGCCGCCGTTTGCTGCGCCGCGGTTGCGCTATTTGCGGGCTGCGGCGGAGAAGAACTCTCCAAACCGAGCGGTGTGTACGTAGATGATATTTCTCAGTATCTCACCCTCAACTGGAACGCCGTGAAAAATGCGAGCAAGTACACGGTGGAAATGAACGGCGAAACGCAGGAAGTGCGCCGCAACACCTTCACGATAGACGATATTGCGCCGGGCAGTTATACCATTCGCATTCGTGCGGAGGGCGACGGCGTGCGATACGGCGCTTCCGACTGGTCGGAAGCCGTGAGCTACACCAAAGAGGCGGACAGCGGATTGCGTTACAAGCTGATCAACAACAACACGGCATACGAAGTTTCCGGACTCGGAAAATCGGACGTGAACGCAGTGGTGGACGATACCTACCGCGGCAAGCCCGTCGTACGTATCGGCGAATCGGCGTTTTCCGGTTCCACACGCTTAAAGAGCATTGTGCTCGGCAAAAACGTGACGACGATTGCAAAGCGCGCGTTTGCCAACTGCGGCGTACTCGAAAGCATTACCTTTTCGGACAGCGTAACGTCCATTGCGGAATACGCCTTCCAGCGCTGCATTTCGTTGACGTCGGTAACGCTGCCCAAAGGGGTTACGGTGATAAGTAACTACGCCTTTTCTTCCTGCCGCGGACTCGAAGAGTTCAAAGCGGAGGGGGACGTAACCTCTATCGGCGTATACGCCTTTTCCAACTGCGACAAGCTAAAGGCGTTTGATATGCCCGACACCGTGAAAACGGTCGGCGAATACGCATTTTTCACCTGCAAGGCGATGACGAACGTACACGTGAGTTCTTCCCTTAGGGAAATTGCGCCGCACCTCTTCGACACTTGCGAGTCGCTTACCGAATTGACTCTCCCCGAGGGGATAACAAAACTCGGCGATTACGCCTTCGCTCGTTGCAAAACGCTCGAAACGGTGAAGATTCCTTCCTCCGTTACGGCAATCGGCACGTCCGCCTTTTCTGCGGCAACGGCGCTCAAAGATGTGACAATGGGCGATAAGGTCGCTTCGATAGGGCGGTACGCGTTCGAGGAAACCAAGCTCTGGAACGACGCCGAACTGTTTGTGGTGGCGGGAAACTGGATTGTGGACTGTAAATACAGGTTGTTTGACGAAGAGCTGACCTTCACTTTGAACGAGGACAATTTGCCCGAAGGGCTGCAGGGAATCGCCGACTATGCGTTTGCGGGCACGAAGGGGATTTACGGCGTTTTTCTACCCGATACCGTTCGGCACATCGGAAACTTTGCATTCTATTACAGTCAATCGCTGATGAATGTCGAGCTGGGGAATTCGGTTGAGCGGATAGGGGAATACGCCTTTGCCGCCTGCGAGCTTCTTTCCTCGCTCGACATGGGCGAGAGCGTTAAGGTGATTGAAAATCACGCGTTCACACACTGCACGGCGCTCGCTAATATAAATCTGCCGGACAGCGTGGAAAAGGTTGGAACGTACGCCTTCTATGCAACCGAAAAATGGCGCAGCTCCGACGTGCTTGTCTATGTCGGAAAATGGCTGGTCGGCGTGCGCTTCCCCATGTACGTCGCGGGGAGCGTGGAGCTGCGCGAAGATACCATCGGCATTGCCGATTACGGCTTTTTCAACTGCGGCGGATTTACTTCCATTCGCCTCAACGATAATTTGCAGTATATCGGGCGGGCGGCTTTCTACGGCTGCATGTCGCTCGAATCGATATCCGTTCCCGCGGCAATCAAAACTATAGAGGATTACACCTTCTACTATTGCGCTTCCCTTCAATCGGTGGAGTTTCAGGGCAACGAGGTGCAGTCGATAGGCAAATCGGCGTTCTACGGCAATTTCTCGTTGCAAGAGGTGCATTTGCCCGAATCGGTAACTTTTGTTTCGCCGTACGCATTCTATATGTGCGCGTCGCTTACCGATATTTCTCTGGGCTCGGCAACTTCCATTGAAAAATGCACGTTCTACGGCTGCGAAGCCCTCGAAACAATCGACCTGCCCGAAACGGTAAAGAGCATAGGCGAGCACGCCTTCCACGGGTGCACCGCTTTGAGCGACGTCGGGCTTAAAGAAGGGATTGAAAGCATCGGCACGCTTGCTTTTTACGGGTGTACCTCGCTGGAAAGCATTACGCTGCCCGGTTCGCTCGGAAGGGTGGAGCGGTACGTTTTCTACGGCTGCTCGGAGCTTAAAACGGTTACGCTCTCGTCGGGAATCGATACTCTCGCCGACCATGCGTTTGCAGGCTGTATAAAGCTCGAAAGCGTAACGCTTCCCGCAGGGCTTCATACTATAGGCGAGTACGCCTTCAAAAACTGCTCGGCATTGCAGAGCATTACGTTGGGCCCCGATATCCTTTATGTGGACAGTCACGCTTTCTACGGGTGCAATGCATTAACCGTGTACTGCGCCGCGGAGAGCCTGCCCAAAGGCTGGAGCGAGCTTTGGAATACCTCCTACCGTCCCGTATTCTGGAATTGCGAAGTAAAGGACGGAGCGGTGCATTCGGTGTACGGCGCAGCGGATAACGTAGACGCGGTCGGCGGCGTTAACGCACCCGTAAAGGAAGGGTATACCTTCGTCGGCTGGACGCAAAGCTCTTCCGCGGAGCAAGCCGACCCCGAAATTAAGACGCCTGCCGATTCCGAGACGACCGTTTATGCGGTTTGGGAAGAAAAAAAGGCGGAAGACAACGAAGAAAATAATCAATAAAGTTAAAATCGCCGCAAAAGCAACGGCGGACGGAGGAAGCATGAAAAAAATTTTTAAAATCATAACGACGCTCGCTTCGGTATTTTCGCTGTGTGCGGGAATATTCATATTATGCTCTTGCGGCGACAGTATTTCGGCTGTCGTCGTCGGGCGGAACGATACGCCCCGCCTTACATACGTGCAGGGTCAGGACCTCGATTTTTCTGCGGGGAAGCTTACCGTGCAGTACGAGAGCGGAAAATCGGAGAGCGTGGAGCTCAACAGCTCCGACGTGGTTTTATCGGGGTACGATAAAAACGCACTGGGCAGGCAGACGGTAACCATTACGTACAAGGAGAACGAAACGACGCTCGACGTAATGGTAATCGCCCGCCTTTCCGCGGAAAGCGTGCAGACGGTGTACTATGTGGGCGAACAGAACTTCGATACCGCAAAGGGGAAAATCCGCATTGCCAACGACGACGGAACGACGTTCACCCTTTCCCTTTCCGATAAATCGCTTTCTTTCAGCGGGTTCGATTCCTCCAAGGCAACCGAGTCGCTGCCGATTACCGTGCGTTATCAAAAGGACGGCGCCGATTATACGGGCACCTTCAACGTGCGCATTTACGGCACGGAGAACGCAAAGTTTACGCAGCCTTTGAAAACCTCCTACCGCTCGCACGAAAAACTCACTTTAAACGGCGCGCAGATTACCTATACCAACGGCGACCCCAAATTCGATAAGATGATAACGGTGACTGACGATATGGCGTCGGGGGCGGATTTCTCGCTTGTGACAGAGGAGAACGACCAGAGCAACCCCTTAAAACAGACGGTTACGATTACTTACGGCGGCAACGTGTTCAGCTTCGAAATCAGCATTGTGTACAGCAACGTGACGCGGCTTGAAAAGTTACTCGATAGGGTGAAATACGAGGACGGGAAGCCCGTTAAGGACGAGGAAAACGGCGCGCTTATGGCAACCTGCGCCGATTTGTACCTCAACGAGCTCACGACGAGCGAAAAAAGCTATATCGACAAGGACGGCATGACCCCCGTCATCGCGGGCGCCGCGGAATATGCTTACGGAAAGTGGAGCGAGGATTTAAAAAAGTACGATAAAACCTTTGCAATAGGAGATGAAAATATCGTGTACTCGCTCGAGTCGTATGCGACCTGCAAGGCGGACGCCGAAGCATTGCAAAACGACGAATCGCCCATAAACGCCTACCTCAAACTCTTGCAAGTCATTGCGGGGCAGGACGGGCTCACGATCGGCGAAACTCCGGTTGCCGAATATCTTAAACCCGTTATGGTGTATGCCGAGGGGAAGGACGGACTTATTAACGTTTTGACCGAAGCGACGACCCTTTACGATTTGCTCTCCGACGTGCCCGAACAGTGGACGACGCTTTCGTCCTTTCAAACGCAAATCGACAAGGTGCGCGACACGGTTTGCGCGGGCGGCAAGGAAGGGTACCGCAGCGTTTACCGCCGCGTGAGCGCTTGGCGCGCCGAGGACGACTTTTTCGATATCGTGTACGCCTACTATTCGCAGACAAAGGATAACGAATCAATTGAAAAATTGAAAGGGGTTATCCTTCCCGCCGCGCTCGAAGAGGTGTATTCGGATCTTTTATCCGCAATCACGCAGTATACTTACATATATAACGGCGTTAAAACGGAGAACGGAACGAGTTACGTCTCCGACTCGACTTTGCTTTTCTACTATTTGCGCGCTGCCGAGCAAAGGGCAAACGAAATTAAGACGGGGGAGGAATGCCTCGACAAAACGCTTTACGAAACGCTGAAATTCGACGGGATTTTATTTAATTCCTCCACGCACGTTTCCATAGCTGTTACGCTCGACGAGCTCTTTCACTTCGTAAAGACGACTAATTACGGCTATTACGACCTTATGGGCTCCACGATAGACGACCCCGTGCTGTCTGCACTGTGGGAGAAATATTTAGGGCTCTTCGACGATATGACGGACGAAGAATTCGCAAATAAAATGAGCGAAGTCGTACGGGAGTTTGCTTTCCTTTCGGCGCCGCGGCAGCGGGTATTCCTGCTTACCATGAACGTGTATTACGCCGATTACGATTCGCTTGCGCTCGATACGGAAGTAGCGTATACTTACTTTATCCGTCTTATAAATTCGTTCTATTCCGAAGAGTTCGGCGAAACCGAATTCGATTTGATGCGCAATCTTCTGATTGCGGTCGAAAACTATACGCGCGCTTTCGACGACGATGAAGGTATGAAAAACTTCCTGTCCGGAATGGCGGAGTTAAAGAGCGCGCACGATGCCGCGGAGGATACCGCAAAGTTCGACGCGATTTTTAATGATATTTACGTAAAATATATCAAGATTGCCGATAGTTATAACGCGGACGGAACGCTCAAAGCTCCCGTTGCGCTCGACGAGCGTTGGCAGGGCGTTTTCGACACGTTAAAGAATGAAATTTCCGGCGTTATTCAAGCCTATAACGCGCTGGTTGAAAAAGACGAAACCAAGCGCGAGCAATCGTATATCCGTATTTTGGCTTCGTACGAGCGCTCAAAGCGCATTGTGGCAACTATTTTTGCGGACGATACGCCCGACTCCGTCAAAGAGGCGTACGCAAGGAACGTATATTCCTTCGGCGAATCGCTCGACTGGACTCTGGATTACGCGTATACCTGCCATGCTTCGGCGCTGGGCGCGTTTGCGTACACCGCGCTGTCCGTATCGGGCGAACCGTTCTGGGAAATGGTGTGCGCGGAGAGCGACGTGCGCGACTTCTTCGCAGCTATTACCTCCGTCGTCTGGCTGGACGGCGATAACGGCGAGGTCGAGTTCACGGAAGAAGTCAAGCAAAATTTCGTTTCCGTTATGAAGGCGTTTTTGCAGTTGCAACCCCGCTTCAAGGGTATCTTTAAGCAGTTGCAGGGGCTGGACGAAAATCACGATTATTACTACGACGGACTGAAGGTTTTCTTTGCCGCAATTTTCAAGAGCGAGGATGCGGAGAGCGAAAAGCGGCTGTGCGACGCAGCGGAAGCGCTCATGCAGGCGGAGCGGGATTACAGCGTATACGGGCTGTTATTGTACGAAGAGGAGCATCCCTCGGAGCAGCCCGACGAGCCGGATGAACCCGAAGAGCCCGAGGAGCCCGACGAAGACGAGATAACGACTTCCGAAGAGGCAATCGAAGCCTTCAAAAAATCGATGGCGGCTTACGAAACGGCGTACGGCGCGCTCACGGAGGATGAGCGTGCGGTGTTTGACCTGTTAACTGAGATTGCCGAGTATTACACGCAGGCGAATGCCGATTTGGCATAATCGGGCAAGATAATTATCTGAAAAATCGAATAATAAACGACGGCGGACGCATTTTGCGCCCGCCGCCGTTTATTTTTCAAACTTTGTTTTTATATCCGGCAATTTTCGGCTATGTAAATAAATTTCGGTAAAAATATGGATACTAAG
>DOCD01000061.1:23179-26482 GCA_003503945.1 Clostridiales bacterium
CGGTAAAAATATGGATACTAAGTGTATGGTCACACTTGAAAAAAATATAAAAAGCGTAAAGGACGTTTTAACTTCGCAGGATATAATTGTTTTCGAATTCAATTCGCAAAACAACAAAAGGTTTGCCGTGCTTTACGCCGACGGGCTCGCCGACAAGCAGCTGTTGGGCGAGCTCGTCATAAAGCCGCTCAAAACCGCGCGGGAGGATTGCTCGCTCGAAGAGGCGAAACACATACTCGCTTCGCCCGAGGTCAAGGACGGAAAAAAGATTAAGGACGCAATAAACGAAATTTCCGACGGGAACGTCGTTTTGTTCGTGGACGGGGAAAAGGATTTTATAATAATAGGGCTTAAAAACCCTCCAGGAAGGACCGTGGCGGAACCCCCGACGCAGGTCACGATAAAGGGCCCGCGCGAGGGGTTTACCGAGGATATAAAGGTAAACTTAGGGTTAGTCCGTAAAAGACTCAAAAGCGAAAAATTAAAGGTCAAAATGCTTAAATCGGGTAAGCGTTCCGAAACGGCGGTCGCGCTCGTTTATCTCGACGGAGTCTGCCCCGAGGGGTTGCCCGAACGTATAGAAACCGAGCTTGCCGCAAACGAAATAGACATAGTGCCCGATTCCTCTTATATATCGCAGTTTATTTCCAAAAAGCCGCGCTCGGTGTTCAAGCGCAACGGCACGGCGGAAAAGCCCGATATTTTCTGCGCGAAGCTGTGCGAGGGCAGGGCGGGGCTCATAGTGGACGGCTCGCCCATAGCCGTTACCGTGCCGTATATGATTGTCGAGGATATACAGGCGGGCGAGGACTATTACACGATGTCGTACCGCTCGACGATAATCCGCATTATGCGCGTCGCCGCGCTGTTTATCGGCTTGCTGCTGCCCGCGCTCTACGTGGCGGCGCAGCTTTTCAAAACCCAGATAATCCCCTTTCAGCTTCTTTTGAAAATTTCAAGCTCGGTTTCGGGGCTGCCGCTCTCACCCAGCGTGGAAATGTTTTTGACCCTTTTAGTGCTCGAAATACTCAACGAAGCGTCGATACGAATGCCTAAATACGTCGGGCTTGCGCTGTCGGTCGTGGGCGCGCTCGTTCTGGGCGATACCGCTGTAAAGGCGGGTATAATATCCACCCCCGCGATAATAATAATCGCGTTTTCGGCGATATGCCTTTACACCACGCCCGACCTTGTCGAAACGACGACCACTTTAAGGTGGATTTTCCTTATAATAGCGGGCAGTATAGGCACCTTCGGGATACCGCTTTTCGTCGCGTATCTTATATGTTACCTCGTTACGGAGCAGTCGTACGGCGTGCCCCTTTTAGCGCCGTTCGCGCCGATAGTCAAAAACGATTTGTACGACAGTATGGTAAAGGCGAATATGTATTCGCTCGAAACCCGCCCGAAAGCGTTCGGGCTGGAGAATAAAGTGAGGTTGAAGAATAAATGAAAAAGGCATTAAGCGTAAGACAGATTTGCTTTATAATGCTCGTGTACACCGCGGTTTCGAAATTTATATTTTACCCGTGCGAACTGAGCTTCGGCAGCGGCAGAGACCTTTTGTTTTCCGCCGCGACCGATTTTTTGATACAGGGCATAATAATCTGGGCGGTAAGTTATCTCTGTTCCCGTACGGACAAGACCTTTTTCGAGCTTATCGAGGGCACTCTCGGCAATATTGCCGCAAGGATAATATACGGGCTTTTCGCGCTGTTTTTCATCGTATGCACAATTGTGCCGCTGTTCGAGCAGAAGCTGTACGTGCAGGATATTTTTTACGATACGGTGCCGTCGTTGACGATATTTATGCCGTTTTTCATATTCTCGATATACGCAGCGTCCAAAAGTTTCCGCAACGTCGGCAGGTGCGCCGATATCTGTATGCCGCTGTTTTTCGTTTCGATGCTTCTCGTCTTTGCGATGTCGTTTCTGGAAGTGGAGTGGGACGTTTTCCTGCCGATAATGAAAACTCCGCTGAAAAGCGTTTTCGGCGGCTCGCTTACCACGGCGTTCAGATTTTTCGAGCCGTGCTGGCTTTTAATGTTTATGGGTCACTTCGAATATAAGGAGGGTGACGCGGCAAAAATCACGCTGTCGTACGCGGGCGGCGCGCTTTTCGTGCTTGCGGTGCTTCTTATATTCTACGGGGTGTACGGCGGTGCGTCCGCGACAAGGCAGTTCGCCATTTCCAAAATTTCGCTTTTCTTCCCCGCAATCGACGTCATAGGCAGGATAGACCTTATAGCCCTTTACGTTTTGGAAGTGGTTATGGCTTTCGCGCTCGTTTTAAACATTCAGCTTGCGGTGCCCTGCCTTACGAAGTGCACGGGCTACGAAAACAGAGCGGTCTTTTCGCTTATAGTGAATTTTTTGCTGATAATCGTAATAGTCGTTTTCAACAATAATTTCAGCGCCATTCATAAGCTGTGGTCTAACTGGCTGTGGATAGCGACGCTCGTATTCTCAATATTAATTCCTCTTGCGGCGTGGGGGCTTAAAAGGAGGACGAAAAATGATTAAAAGCAGGTTATCGGTTATCGTTTACTGGGCGTTGATAATAGCTATGCTCGGGCTGTTTTTCACCAACGATTTCGGGCTTGTTGATATCCATAAAACCTCGGTCGTCGTCGCGATAGGTATCGACACCGAGGAAGAGGACGTTATAGTCACCGCGCAGATAGCCGTGCCTCAGCCCTCGCAGAGCGGCGATAACATACAGTACACCGAGGTGCAGGGCAGGGGGCTTACCATTGCCGACTGCCTCAACGAAATTAATTCCAAAACGGGGTTCTACCCCAAACTTCTTTTCTGTAAGCTCATAATAATAGGTGAAGAATGTCAAAGCGAGGAGCTTTTTCGCGTGCTCGGCTGTTTTTACAGAAGAAACTATTCCGAGCTTACGGCGCAGGTAGCCATGTGCAAGGGCAAGGCGTCGGAAATGCTTTCCTTGCCCGCGACGATAAGCCCCGAAAACTCGACGGCTATGCAGAGGGCGCTTTCCGAAGAACTTAAAAAATCGGCGAACGTGTCCTCGGTAAACCTTAAAGATTTGGCTTTTTCGGAATATTCGGTAAGCGAAACGTGCTATATGCCATTCATCGAAGCCAACGTTCAGGGCACGTCCGCGGGCGGCGGCAACGGCGACCACGTCGGCGGCGATAAGCCGCAACAAGGCGAAAGCGGCGGGCAGAGTGGCGGTTCGTCCGGTAGCTCGGGCGGCTCGTCGGAGGGCTCGGGCGGAGGCGGACAGAGCGGACAGAGCGGAGGTTCCGGCGGACAGAGCGGACAGAGCGGAGGTTC
>DOCD01000061.1:26717-27514 GCA_003503945.1 Clostridiales bacterium
ACAGAGCGGACAGAGCGGAGGTTCGTCCTCCGCCGGCGGGGAAAAGGTCGAGTTTACGGCGCGCAAGACGGCAGTGTTCAGGGGCGGTAAATTTGTCGGCATTCTCAACGAAAGTCAATCGTTTGCGCTCAACCTTATAAAAAACGATATTCGCCTCGCGGTCGTGCCGTGCGACACCGAAGAGGGTGTGCATTATACGATAGGGCTCAAACAGGCGGGCGGCGGGGTTAAGCTCAAAGTAAAGGACGGCGTGCCCGAGCTTTACGTAAGCTTTAAGGCGAAAGCGCAGATTCAGGGCGCAAAAAAGGTTATGCTGCCCGAAAGCGTAAAGTACGACGACAGCTTAAAGCCCGAGGTTTTAAAGGCGGTTAACGACGAGGTTACATCGCGCATGCAACAGCTTATAAGCTTCTGCGCGGAAAACAACTGCGACGTTTTGGGCGTAAAACAGCTTTTGCATAAGTTCCATTACAAATACTTCGAAGCGTTCGAAAAGGATTTGCTCACCCGTATGAACGTAAATTACAAGGTTGATATAAAAAGTTTAAATTGATTTATCTGACCGCATATAATAGTTTAGATTGCTTTTCCGTAAAAATTGTGATATCATACGTGATATGAGAATGCACAAAAAAGGACATCTTGAAGAAAGGCTTTTATCCTGCTCGGATATGCTTACGATAGCCGACCTTTCCGACAAAAATATGAAGCGGGCGGCGGAGGTTAAGGAGTACCTCGATTTCGGTAAAATTTTCGGCAATTTTAACCCCGTTCGGCTTGAAATAGGCTGCGGAAAG